>CAIOXF010000045.1 GCA_903862155.1 uncultured cyanobacterium
CAGCCGCCCAGTGCCAGATAGGCCGTGGGGAAGAGCAGCAGACCCGACCAGCCCACGAAAACGAAGCGGTCGCGCTTGAGCCAGTCATCGAGGACGTCAAACCATCCCCGTTGCGGCGCGCGCCCTACAGCGATCGTCATGGGTAGAGCGGGATACCGGGCGATGGTAACAACGTTCCCTGGTACCGCGAGGCGCTCTGATACGGGCTGAAATCCCAGCCCTGGATTGCGTTTTAGGTATTTCTTCCGATTCCCTCCTCGGTGTTGGTGGCCCTCGCGCCAGGATGGCCCGCCAACCCTTGATGTGCCCGATGGCCTCCTCCATGGCCGAGTCCGCCTCCGGCGCTCCCCAGTCGCCCCAGGAGGGCGGCAGTGCGGTGATGGAGCAGCCGGTGCTGGGCTCCCGCCGGCTCTCCAACATCCTGGTGGCGTCAGTGGTCACCACCGGTGGCCTGGGCTTCCTGCTCACCAGTGCCTCCAGCTTTCTGGGCACCGATCTGCTGCCCATTGGCCATCCCGCCGAACTGCTCTGGGTGCCCCAGGGGCTGGTGATGGGCCTGTACGGCCTGGCCGCTGCCCTGCTTTCCACCTATCTATGGGCGGTGATCGGCATCGATGTAGGCGCCGGCTCCAACCGCTTCGACAAGCGCGCCGGCACGGCCACGATCAGCCGCCGCGGTTTCCGCCAGCAGATCAGCGTGGAAATCCCCCTGCGCGACGTGCAGGCCGTGAAGGTGGAGGTGCGTGATGGCCTCAACCCCCGCCGCCGCCTCAGCCTCAAGGTGCAGGGCCGCCGTGACATGCCCCTCACCCGCGTGGGTGAGCCGATGCCCCTGGCCGATCTCGAACTCTCCGGCGCGCGTCTGGCCCGTTTCCTCGGCGTTCCCCTGGAGGGCGTGTGATGGGTCGCCTGATGCGAGGACTCCTGCTTTCTGGCCTGCTGCTGCTCAGTCCTCTGGCGCTGACGGCCTGCGCAGCTGATCGCACCACCCAGGCCCTGGGCTGTGCGAATGCCACGAGCCCCTGCCTCAAGGGCAACGCCACCGTGGAGCTCACCACCAGCAAGGGCACGGTGAAGATCGAGGTGGATGGTGATGCCGCACCCCTCACCGCCGGCAACTTCGTGGATCTGGTGCGCCGCGGTGTTTACAACGGCACCGTGTTTCACCGGGTGGTGAAGGAGCCCGTTCCCTTTGTGGTGCAGGGCGGCGACCCGGCCAGTGCTAACCCCAGCACCCCGCCGGCCCAGTACGGCCTCGGCAGCTACGTGGATCCCTCCACGGGTAACACCCGTCTGATCCCCCTGGAAATCAAGCGCCAAGGTGAGCCCGCACCTCGTTATGGCGAGCCCGTCACCAGCCCGGGCATTACCCGCCAGCTGGCGCTGGCCCACCAGCGCGGTGCTGTGGCCATGGCCCGCTCCTCGGATCCCAATTCCGCCAGCGCCCAGTTCTATGTGGCCCTGCAGGCCCTGCCGGAGCTTGACGGCCGTTATGCGGTCTTTGGCAGGGTGATCCAGGGCATGGAGGTGATCGACGCCATTAACCAGGGCGACAAGATCACCAAGGCCGTGGTGCTGAGCGGCGGAACCCTGGTGAAAGGGGAGCCCTGACCGGGGCTCCCAATCAGGCCGGCACCCGCTTGTCGGAGGCTGCCACCTTGAGAAAGGCGGTGTTCACCCCGGAAGCCCGTTCCAGAGAGATGCGGCCGGTCCGGGCGATTTCGAGGATGCCGTATCCCTCAAGCACCTGCTCGATCGCCACGAGCTTGCCAGGGTCGCCCACCACTTCGATGGTGAGGGCGTTGTCGGCCACATCCACCACCTTGGCGCGGAATACCTGCACCAGATCGAGGATGGCGGCCCGGTTGTCCGGTGGGGCCGACACCTTCAGGAGCATCAGTTCGCGCTCCACCGCCGGGATCTTGGTGAGATCAACCACTCCGAGCACGTTCACCAGCTTGTCCAGCTGCTTGGTCATTTGCTCGAGGGTGCGGTCGTCACCCTCCACCACCATCGTGAGGCGCGACATCCCGCCCTTTTCGGCCGGGCCCACCGCCAGGCTCTCGATGTTGAAGCCGCGCCGGGCGAACAAACCGGAGATGCGGCTGAGCGCCCCGGTCTCGTCTTCCACCAGCACCGAGAGGGTGTGCTTCATGAGGGGCGGTCTGGGGCCGCAAATCGTTGCGCTCAAGTTACGCGTCCGCCCTTGAGAACTGGCGCAGCCAGTCGAGCAGCAGCGCATTGAAGTCTGCGGGGTGCTCGTCGTGGGGGCAGTGCCCGCAGTGCTCCACCACCTCCAGCGGAAGATCTGTGCGCACCCCCCTGGCCTGCTCGGCTACGCGCAGCGGCACCAGCTGATCGCGGCGGCCCCAAATCAGCAGCAGCGGACGCTTCAGCCGGGCCAGCAGGGCTGGGGCCGTGGCGCCATGGGGCCGCAGCGCCATCGCGATGCTCATCGCCCGCAAGCTCCGCACCGCCGTAGGACGCCGCGCAGGGAGGGCAATCACCCGGTGCAGCTCCTGATCGCCAATCACCGGCGTGGCGTAGGCGCTCTGGATGCCGAGATCCAGCAGCGGTGAATGGGCGATCAGCGGCACCACCAGCTCCAGGGGCAGCAGCCGGCACAGCAGGGTGATCAGCCAGTGCTTGAGCCGCCGCCGCCAGGGGGCTCGCCGGCGTGGGGCCGGGCCGATGCCGCTCACCAGGGCCGGATCTGGCAGGGGCGCAGCCACCACCCCCTTCGCCCAGCGGGGGAAGAACACGGCGCAGCTCAGCACCACCAGGCCGCCGAGGGAATGGCCCACGAGCACCGCCGGCCCCTGCACCACCTGCTCCAGAAATCCCTGCAGCTGCCTGGCCCAGAGCCGGTTGTCGAGGGGGCGGTGTGGCTGCAGGCCCGGCTGGCTGGAGGCGCCGAAGCCGATCAGATCGATCGCAAACACTCTCCAGCCCGCGGCCGCGAGGGCGTGGGCGTTGTGGCGCCAGTGGCCGCTGCCGGCGCCGAAGCCATGCACCAGCACCAGGGGCGGATGGTGAACTTCCCCCAGCTCGCGCCAGTGGCAGCTGTGGCCCTGCCACTGCCAGGTGTGGTGATGCCCCCAGTCGGGATGGCCCGGGGCAGGCTGGGGGGCAGGAGCGCGCACCGGGCCTGGGCCAAGCAACTACCAATCACTATTGCGAAGGCGCTGCCGCGGTGCAGCTCGGCTCTGGCTTTTTCCGGCCCGAATCACGCCCGAGCCGCGATCTGGGGGTGCTGCTTGCCCGCCGGCTGGCGGAGCACGGCCCGCTGCGGGTGCTCGATGCCATGGCCGGCTGCGGTATCCGCGCCCTGCGCTATGGCATGGAGGCCGGCGCCGCGGCCGTGTGGGCCAACGACGCCGATCCCGATCGCCTGCCCCTGATCGAGGCCAACCTGGCAACTCTCGGGGATCGAGCCCGGATCACGGCCAGCACGGCCCAGCAGCTGCTGGCCGGTTGCCTGCAGCGGCAGCAGCGCTTTGAGCTGGTGGATCTGGATGCCTTTGGCTGTCCCACCGCCTTGCTGCCGTTGGCGATCGAGGCGGTGGCCTTCGGCGGAGTGCTCTATCTGGCCAGCACCGATGGCCGCTCCCCCACCGGCCACGACCGCCGCGCCGCTATCCGCTCCCTGGGGGCCGCCGCCCGGGCCTATCCCGCCAGCTGGGAGCTGGCCCTGCGCCTGCAGCTGGCCACCCAGGCCCGCACCGCCTGGGCCCTGGGCCGGGGGCTGGAGCCGCTGTTTGCCTTCAGTGAGGGCCGCACCTTCCGCACGGCGGTGCGCATCACCCGCTCGCCAGCGCGGGGGGCGGAGGAGCAACTGGGGCTGTTGGCCCATTGCCATGG
>CAIOXF010000046.1 GCA_903862155.1 uncultured cyanobacterium
CGGAGGGGCGTGATGCAGATCATTCCCCAGGCCATTCCCGAAGTGCTGCTGCTGGTGCCGCAGGTGCATGGTGATGTCCGAGGTTTCTTTGTGGAAACGGCCCGCCAGTCGGTGTTGCGGGAGGTCGGCATTCCGGAGTTGGTGCAGCACAACCAGTCGCGTAGTCGCCAGGGCGTGCTGCGGGGCTTGCACTATCAGCTGGAGCACACCCAGGGGAAATTGGTGCGCTGTGCCCGCGGCAGGGTGTTTGATGTGGCGGTGGATGTGCGTCGCAGCTCGCCTACTTTTGGCAAGGCTGTGTCTTGCATCCTCGATGATGACCATCACCATCAGCTATGGGTGCCCCCGGGTTTTGCCCATGGCTTTCTGGTGCTGAGTGAGGTGGCCGACTTCTGTTATCTCTGTTCGGACTATTACCACCCCCAGAGCGAGCAGGGGCTCGCCTGGAACGATCCGGATCTGGACATTGATTGGCCAGCCTTGCCGGAGGGTGCGGAGATCCAGTTGTCCACGAAGGACCAGGCCAATCCGCGCTTGAAGGATCAGCGGCCTGAACTGCTGTTCGCTTGAAGCGTCCGGTTCTGATCACGGGTGCGGCAGGTTTCATTGGTGCCGCTGTTGTTCACCGCCTCCTGGAGCGTGGTGAGCAGGTGGTTGGGGTTGATGATCTCAATCCCTATTACTCCCCGCAGTTGAAGCGGAATCGCTTGGACCATCTCACCGCGCGATCCAATGCGTCAGCTTGGGGTGGCTCCTGGTGCTTCCATCCCCTCTGTATCAATAACGCAGAAGCGATGGCCAGCCTGTTCGCGGCTGAGCGCCCTCGCGCTGTAGTGCATCTGGCAGCTCAGGCGGGAGTGCGTTACTCGATCGAGAACCCAGCGCTCTACATCCAGAGCAATCTGGTGGGTTTTGGCCATGTGCTCGAGGGCTGCCGCCGCACAGCCGTGGAGCATCTGGTGTATGCCTCCAGCAGCTCGGTGTATGGCGGTAACCGCCAGACGCCCTTTCAAGAAGAGCAGCCGGTGAACCACCCGGTGAGCCTGTATGCGGCCAGCAAGAAGGCCAATGAGTTGATGGCTCACACCTACAGCCATCTCTACGAACTGCCGGCTACGGCGCTGCGCTTTTTCACGGTGTATGGCCCCTGGGGCCGTCCGGATATGGCACCGATGTTGTTTGCCAAGGCGATCCTGGCCGGCGACCCGATCAAGGTGTTCAACCACGGGAGGATGCGCCGTGATTTCACCTACATCGACGACATCGTGGAAGGCGTGATCCGCTGCCTGGACAAGCCGGCCACGCCAGCTGAGCACTTTGACCCCAGCCATCCCGATCCCGCCACCAGCTGGGCGCCGCACCGGATCTTCAACCTGGGCAACAGCCAGCCGGTGGAGTTGCTGGCGTTCATTGGCCAGCTGGAGCGGGCCTTCGGCCGCCAGGCGATCATGGAGCTGTTGCCGATGCAGCCGGGTGATGTGGAAGCGACGGCCGCTGACACCTCCTTGCTGGAGCAGTGGGTGGGCTTTCGGCCGAGCACGCCCCTGGTCGAGGGTGTGGAGCGGTTCGCCCAGTGGTATCGGGGCTACTACGGCGTCTGAGCAGGGGCACGAAAAAAGCGGGCTTGATGGCCCGCTCCAAGTGCATGAATTCTGAGGGTTCGGGCTATCAGGCCGAACCCACACCGGTGTAGGCCCCGTAGAAGAACAGGCCCACCACGAAGATCACGGCCATGCCACCGGCGGTGGCCACGAGCCAGAGGGGAAGCACGCCTTCGGTCCAGCGGGAGCGCCAGGCCACGGCCGGTCGGCCGTCGGGGAGGCGGTCGGGGATCCGGCCGTCAGGCAGGTTGGATTTCTTGCCGCTCATCGGATCAGTTGAAGAAGTAGCTGGTGAACAGCACGCCAGTCACGAAGATC
>CAIOXF010000047.1 GCA_903862155.1 uncultured cyanobacterium
AAGAAGAGGAAGAACGCGGCGCAGAGCCGGCGGATCTGAGGGTTGCGGAACACCCGTGAGAGCTGGGTGAAGGGCTGCAGTTCGCGCTTGCGCGGCAGGGGGATCCGGGCGTCGATCGGATGGGTTTCCGGCAGGAGCAGCAGCACCAGCACCAGGTTGATGGCGGCGATCGCCACGGCCACTAGCAATGGCAGGTTCACGTTCACCCGGCCCAGCAATCCGCCAAGCGCGGGCCCAAGGATGAAGCCCAACCCGAAGGCCACCCCGATTAGGCCGAATGCCTTGGCCCGCTTCTCCGGTGGGGAGATGTCGGCCAGCACGGCGCCGGCGGTGGCGGCGGTGCCGCCGCTCAGGCCGTCAATCAGCCGGGCGATGAACAGCACGATCAGCGGCAGGCCAGCCGCCTTGGCGGCGGGCCACTGGCTGGCCCAGGGGAAAGCAATGGTGGCCGAGAACAGCGCCAGCCCCAGCACCGAACCCGCTACGCACACGGCGATCACCGGCTTGCGGCCGTAGCGGTCGCTGAGGGCGCCGATTAGCGGTGTGGCCAGGAACTGGGCCACGGCGTAGCTGCCGGTGAGCAGCCCCAGGGTGCGGCCGTCGCTGGTGAAGCTGGCCAGCAGGAACGGCAGCAGCGGAAAGATCAGCGTTTCGCCCAGCCGGTCGTTCAGCAGGGTGAGAAAGGCGCAGAGGTAGGTGGAAGGGCGCGACAGGCGCACGGCAGCTCGCCGGGGATGGAGCCACTCCAGCAAACGCACGACCCAGGCAGCCTTGATGCAGCGCGCAGCCCGGCTGATTAGAACGCCGGCAGTGCCCTGCCGGCATCGATGGTGCAGGGTGGAACTGGCGAATAGGTTGCGCCACAGCACGCTGGAGCTCCGCGATGGCTGAGGCCCTCACCCACCTCAATGCCGCCGGGGAGGTGCACATGGTGGAGGTGGGCGATCGACCCGCCACCCGCCGCGAAGCCCGCGCCGAAGGACTGATCCAGTTGTGCCCGGAGGTGCTGGCGCTGGTGATGGAAGGCCGCGCTCCCAAGGGGGACGTGCTGGCAGTGGCGCGGGTGGCGGCGATTCAGGCCGCCAAGCGCACCTGGGAGTTGATCCCGCTGTGTCATCCGATTGCTCTGAGCGGCGTGGATGTGGTGATCAGCCCCAGTGCCGACGGGGCGGCCCTGCGGCTCGAGGTCAGCGCCCGCACCACCGGCAGCACGGGGGTGGAGATGGAGGCGCTCACCGCCGTGCAGGTGGGGCTGCTCACCCTCTACGACATGCTCAAATCTGTCGACCCGGCGATGACGATCACTGGCGTGCGCCTGCTCAGCAAGAGCGGCGGCCGCCATGGCGATTGGCAGCGCGATGACTGAGCCCTACGGCCGCGAAGGTCTGCCGCTGGCGCAGGCCCGGGCGCAGATTCTGGAGGCCTTGCAGCCGCTGGGGCAGTGGGAGGAGCTGCCGCTCGGCCAGGCCCTGGGCCGCACCACCGCGGCGGCGGTGCTGGCGGCGGCCGCGGTGCCGGGCTTTCGGGCCTCGATCATGGATGGCTACGCCATTGCCGGCGCCGTCCAGCCAGAGCTGGGAGCCTGCTGGCGCCTGGTGGGCGTTTCAGCGGCTGGCGCTCCCCACGGCAGGTCTCTCGTGCCGGGTGAAGCGGTGCGGATTCTCACCGGTGCCGCGGTGCCCGAGGGCAGCGAGCGGGTGCTGCCCCAAGAACTGGTGGCTGTGGCTGGTGACGAGCTGGAGCTGGTGAAGCCCTGCGGACCCAATCCATGGATTCGCCAGCCGGAGGAGGAGGCCGCTCCAGGCCAACAACTGGTGCCCGCTGGCCAGCGGCTGGGCGTGGCCGATCTCGGCCGCCTGGCCAGCTGTGGGGTGCAGCAGCTGGCGGTCACGCGCCGGCCGCAGCTCGGACTGCTGATCAGTGGTGATGAGTTGCTGCCGCCGGGGGTTGAGCGGGGGCCGGGGCAGATCTGGGAGAGCAACTCCACCCTGCTCAGGGCGTTGTTGGCCCGGCTGGGTTACGAGGTGTACCAGCAGCGGGTGGTGGTGGATGAGCCGGATCCGTTGCGCGCGGCGTTGCAGGAACTGGCGGATGCTTGCGATGTGGTGGTGAGCACCGGTGGCGTGTCGGCCGGCGATAGCGACTGGATCCGCCCCCTGGTGGACGAGTTGGGGGCGGTGAGCTTCTGGAAGCTGTTCCTCAAGCCCGGCCGCCCTTTTGCCTGGGGCCAGGTGGCGGGGGTGCCGTTCTTTGGTTTGCCGGGCAATCCGGTGGCGGCGGCGATCACGGCGCTGCAGCTCCTCTGGCCGGCGCTCCAGCGGCTCGAGGGAGCGGAGATCCAGGTGCTGCCGCGGTTGAAGGTGCAACTGGAGGAGCCGATGCGCCGCGGTGCCGGCCGGCCGGAGCTGGCGCGAGCCCAGTTGGTGGTGGCTGGTGATGGCACCCTGCTGGCCCGAGTGGCGGGGTCACAGGCTTCCTCGCGTATCGGCTCCCTGCAGGGAGCCGATCTGTTGCTGGAGATCCCGGCGGAGCTGGGAGCCCTGGAGGCGGGCACGGAGCTCTGGGCCCAGTTGTTGCGGTTGCCGCTGCTCTGAGCTCAGAGCGGTGTGTTGCCGCTGAGCCATTCACGGCTGCCGTCGCTGCGCCATTCCCGTTTCCAGAACGGCGCGTCATGCTTGAGCGCCTCCAGCAGCTCCTGGCAGCAGCGCTGGGCTTGTCCCCGCCGGTCGGCGCCGATCGCCACGAGCACGATCGCCTCCCCCGGCAGCACCCGGCCGGTGCGGTGTTGCACCAAGCAGCTCCGCACGCCATGACGGGCGCAGCAGGTGTCCGCCAGCTGCTGCAGCTGCCGTTCGGTCATGCCCGGGTAGTGCTCCAACTCCAGGGCTTCCAGGGCCGCGCCATCGGCGGCCGTGCCCCTTACCCGGCCGATGAACAGGCTTTCGGCGGCACCGCCGCTGTGGCCTACAGCGATGAGTTGGCGTTGCCATTGCTCCAGGCAGGCGAGGGGCTCAAACGCCGTGCTGTGCAGATCGATCTTGAGCTGCATGGCCTAGCCGCCACTGATGGGCGGCAGGAAGGCCACCTCGTCGCCGTCGGTGAGGCCAACGGTGGGGTTGGCGAATTGCTGGTTCACGGCGATGCGGATGCGTTCAGGCAGCAGAGACTCTGCGCCCAGCTCGCTGGCGATGGTGCTCCAGAGCTGCAGGGGTGTGGTGGTGCCGGTGATCTCCAGCCATCGTTCCTGCCAGCCCGCCCGCTCGCGTAGCTCCGCAAACAGCAGCACCCGCAGCCTCACTGGGGCGGCTTCACGGCAGGGCAGGGATTGGGGCCGAACATGCCGGTGAGCTTCTGGGTGCCCAGGCTGTAGGTCTGCTGGGCGGCCGCCGTGCCGCCACTGGCCGCAGCGGACTGGATCTTGCTGGCGAATTCCTGGCAGGCCTGTTGCTGCTGGGCACTGGGCGGCTTGCTGCTGCCGGTGCTGGCGGGAGCGCTTGGTGTGGATGGAGCCGCCGGTGTTGCCACCGGGGCTGGAGCCGGTGCGGGCGCAGGAATATCGCCGCAGGGGTTTTCACCGAACTTGGCGACGAGCTTCAGCACTCCCTGCTGATACACCTGCTGCGCCATGGCCGGATTGCCGCTGGCGGCCTGGAGTTTGCTGGCGAATTCCTGGCAGGCGCGGCGTTCCTCGATGCGACGCATCAAGGGGCCCGCTTCTGCCGGGGTGGGAGCCAGGGCGCAAGCGATGCCCGGCACCAGCACGGCTGCACCAAGTAGCCCTCGCAACACCGTCCCGATCGCCATGAACACCGCCCCAGAACCCGGGTGTCACGCTAGATGGATGTGCTGATTTGTCCTGCCGGTGTCGCTGGCCATCGCCTTGCTCACGGTGTCGGATACGCGCACCCTTGCCGATGATCCCAGCGGTGATGCCCTCCAGGGCCGTTTGGAAGCAGCAGGTCATCACCTGGCGGAGCGCGCCCTCGTGCCCGACAACCGCTACCGCATCCGCGCCGAACTGAGCCGTTGGATTGCGGATCCGGCTGTGCAGGTGGTGATCAGCAGTGGCGGTACGGGGCTCACGGGCCGTGATGGCACCCCGGAAGCGGTGGCGCCCCTGCTCGACAAAACCATCGACGGCTTTGGTGAGCTGTTCCGCGTGCTCTCCTTTGAAACAATCGGCACCAGCTCCCTGCAGAGCCGCTGCCTGGCGGGTGTGGCCAACGGCACGGTGATCTTTGTGTTGCCAGGTTCGCTCGATGCGGTGCAAACGGCCTGGGATCGGCTCATCCATGCCCAGCTCGATGCCGCCACCCGCCCCTGCAACCTCGTGCAGTTGCTGCCCCGGCTCACGGAGCCGGCGGCATGAGCGCCATGCGCCCGCCGCCGCCTGCTCGCCTGGTGAAGCGTCTGCAGGATGAGCGCCAGCGGGGCCGGGAGTATCAGCCGCGTTTCAGGCCGGGTCAGGTGGGTGTGGCCTGGCTGGGGGCGTTGCTCTCCATTGCTCTGCTGAGCGGTTTGAGTGCCTGGAGTGGTGTGCCCTTCATCGCTGCGCCGTTGGGGGCATCCGCCGTGTTGCTTTTCGGCTATCCCGCGAGTCCGTTGGCGCAGCCCCGCAACATCGTGCTCGGCAATCTGGTGGGCGCAAGCCTGGCGGCCATCGCCAACACCTGGCTGGGCAACGGTCCCCTCGTGGTCGCCCTGGCGGTGGGCTTCACCATCCTGCTGGGACAGCAGCTGCGCTGTCTGCATCCGCCGGCAGGTGGCCTGGCGTTTCTCGGCGTGGCGTTCCGTTCGCCACCGGAGTTCGTGCTGTTTCCAGTGCTGGTGGGTTCACTCTTGATGGTGGTGCTGGCCTTGGCCTTTAGCCGCTACGTGAGGGGAGCCCAGCCTTACCCATACCACTGGTTGTAGCGGCGGCGCTGCGGCTGCCTGGTGTTCAGGCCGGCCCGTCGAGCACGAAGCTGCAGCGCACATCGCCTCGTTGATGCGCTCCATCGGCAGGTGTTCCACGGCGCTGCGCCCCATGGCGTTTACCCCCCGAGGTACGCCATCTCCGCATGGCGCGGGGTTGGGTCTGCTGTGCTCCAGGCCTCTTGCCGTTCTTCGCTCCAGCGGTCGGCGCGGCGGTTCCACAAACCAGTCAAGGCCTCGCTCAGTCCTGCCGCGGCGGAGTCCGGCTGCAGCCAGGGGCGCAGGTCGAGCCCGCTGCCCGGGGCGGCGAAGAGGCAGGTGTAGGCGATGCCGTCGGCCGTCACGCGCAAGCGGTTGCAGTCGCCGCAGAAGGGGGAACTCACCGACGCCACCACTGAGAGGTGGGCGCCGCCGCTTGCCGGGTCGCGATCCCGGTAGCGCCAGCGGCTGGCGGTGCCGTGGGCCGCACGCCCCTGGGGCTCCAGTGGCCAGCGCGCGCCGATGCGCTCCACCATCGCGGCAGCGCTGAGCACCGCCTCGGGCTGCCAGCCGTTGCTGTTGCCCACATCCATGAATTCGATCAGGCGCAGCTCCAGGCCCCGCTCGCGGGCCAGGGCGGCCAGGGACAGCAGCTGGTCGTCGTTGACGTCGCGTTGGATCACGGCATTGAGCTTGAGAGCCCCTTGGGCTGGATCAAAGCCGGCGTTGCGGGCGTGCTCGATCGCCGCCAGCACCTTGGTCAGCACGACTGCGCCGTTACCTACGCCGGCCATCCGGGCCACGGATGCCGCTGTGGTGCCATCGAGGCTCAGGGTGATGCGATCGAGGCCTGCGGATCGCAGGGCCCGGGCCCGCTCGGCGCTGAGCAGCACGCCGTTGCTGGTGAGGGCGATCTCGCGCAGGCCGGGGCCGTCTGGGCGCGTGGCGCGCAGCGGTTGCACGGCGGCGATCAGTTCCTCCAGGCCGCCATGCAGCAGCGGTTCTCCACCGGTGAGCCGCAGGTTGCGCGCTCCAAGCGCCACCGCCGCCTCGATCACCCGCAGCCGCTGCGGCAGGGTGAGCAGCCCGGGCGGCTCCACCCCATCGGGCAGGCAGTAGGGACAGGCCAGGTTGCAGCGCGCCGTGAGTGAGAGCCGCAGCACCCCCAGGGGGCGGCCGCGGCGGTCGAGCGGGGTCCATCGGCCCGCAGCGGACTGGGTAGAGGCACTCACCATCGAGCAACGCTATGGCTGCCGTTCTGTTGCCGGGGGTAGCGTTTGGGCATGGTCGCCTCCGCTGGCGAGCGCTTCACGCCGCCCCCTATTCCCTGGTGCAAGCCTCTGGCGTTGGGGCCGGTCCCCGATCTTGGTCCTGGGATCGATCCCCAGAGGTCTGGCGAGTCATTGGCGCGTCTGTGCGCCGACCCCGATATTCAGGCGGTGATCGCCTTTGGCTCTCGGGCCCGTGGGCAGGCGCGGCCCGACTCGGATCTGGATCTAGCGGTGATCGTGCGCCAGCTTCAGCTCACGCCCGCTGAAAAAATGGCGTGCTGGCGGCGCTTTCGTGGGGCGCTGGGCTTCCTGGGGGTTGGCGTCGACCTGGTGGTGGCAGGGGCTGCGGATGCCGACCGACTGAGCGCCTCCCGCTGGCATGTGTTCGGTGACGTGGCCCGTGAGGGCCGGGTGCTTTATGTCGCCGGCTGAAGACGCGCTGCTGCTGCTGGCGATCGTGCGACGGCATCTGCGCAGCTTGCAGCTCACCCTTGACCCCGCCTATCCCGACGAAGACTGGGGCTTCACCGCCCAGCAGGCTGTGGAGAAGTTGCTCAAAGCTTGGATCGTCCTGGCTGACCGTCAGCCGCCCCGAGTGCATGACCTTGAGGATCTGGCTGCCCTGGCTGGTGAGGAGGTGGATCCCCTTCTGCTTGACCTTCAGGTGTTTGCGGTTGAGGCGCGCTACGAGGAAGGGCCGTTTCCCCTGCCCGCTGGGCGGGAGCACTTGCTGGAAGTGCTTGAGCTGCTGCTGAATCGCTGTGTGGCTGATGTGATGGAGCAGCGCCCGGCTGATTCACCTCAGGGGTGATTCACGTTGCGGATCGCTTGAGGCTCAAGCGGTACTGACCGGCAGGGCACTGTCTCCAACCAGCGCAGCAACCGCCGTTCTCCCTGGCTCACCGCCGCAGCCAGTTGGCTGCGAAATGGCTCGTGGCTCGGGTAGATCCCCAGAAGGGGTTGCAGCCGTTGGCCGTCGTGGGCCAATTGGAAGGCTCCTGGATCGGCTGTGCTGGCTGTCTGCAGACCCTGCAGTGCGATCAGCGTGAGATCTGGCATATCCACTGGGCAGAGCAGCAGACGTTTCTCCGGGTGGTGTTGCATCAGCCGGTGCAGCGCCAGCAGCGGGCCTTCCCAGGGGGGCGGTTCCGCCAGCACGGTGATCGGTGGCGGCATCGCAGCGGCCAGCTGCTGGGCCAAGGCCAGATGTGGCTCGTGCCGGCTCAGCAGCGTGATCGGTGCGTTCAGCTGGGCCAGCAGCAGCAACGTGCGCTCCAGCCAGGTGCCTCCCTGGGGGTGGGGCAACAGGGCTTTGTCGCGTCCCATGCGGCGGCTCTCGCCCCCACTTAGAAGACAGCAGCGCAGCGGCGCCACATCGGCTTGTAGCAATGGCTGCGGGTTGGGATCGGGCCTCTCCATACGGTTCCGCCGTTCTTCTCCCTGCTCCATGGCACCCAGCTCCCACACCTCTGCGCTGTTGTCGGCCAAGCGCCGGGCTGGTTTGAGCTTTGCGGAGCTTGGGGCCCGGCTCGGCCAAGACGACGTGTGGGTGGCCAGCCTGCTCTACGGCCAGGCCACCGCATCTTCCGAACAGGCCGAGGCGCTGCTCGATGCCCTGCAGGTGGATGCATCCCTGCGCGACGACCTGCTGGCCGTGCTCACCACCTTCCCGGTGAAGGGTGCCCTGGATCCGGTGGTACCCACCGATCCGCTGCTCTATCGCTTCTACGAAATCCTCCAGGTGTACGGCCTGCCGCTCAAGGATGTGATCCAGGAGAAGTTCGGCGACGGCATCATGTCGGCGATCGACTTCAGCCTCACCGTGGATCGCCAGGAGGATCCCAAGGGCGATCGAGTGGTGGTGACCATGAACGGAAAGTTCCTGCCCTATCGCAAGTGGTGAGGCGGTTCCGGCTCAGCCGGCGCCCTGGAGCAGATTGAATTCCGCCAGGGCTGCCGGCAGGTTGCGGTGCTCGTGGCCGGGATGGCTGAGCTTCACCAGGGCAAAGCGTTGCAGCTCATCGAGGCTGCGCCATCCATCCGGCATCACCGCCAGTCCCAGTTGCTCGCAGGATTGGCGGAGCACCTCAGGCCAGGTCTCGGCCTGTTGCCAGGGCTGATCGATGGCCGGGGTCAGCTCCTTGGCGGGGCCGTCGGCCATCGCGGCCGTGCGTTCCAACAACCAGCGCCGCAGCTGTTCCATCGCGGCCGGATCATCCGGCCAGGCCAGCAGCTCCTGGCGCTCATGTTCCGCCAGGGCACCCCAGTGCACCAGCTTCAGCTTCACCCCGGCCAGGTCGAGCTTGCGGCGCACCGCCATCGGGATGCAGCGCAAATCACCCGTGAAGTCGGCCTCAAAGCGGAAGCAGTGGCTGGCGATCGAATGGGTCAGGGTGGGAGCGGTGCGCTCCATGTATTTCAGCCTGCGATGGCGGTTGCGGTCGGGTGGAGCTGTTGTCCAGGCACGGTGGATCCGTAGCGGTTGGCACCAATCCCGGGGGGCGTCCCTTGGTGGGATGCCCGCGTGACCGAGCCCACTCCCGCATCCGCTGCTGCGCCAGACGCGCACCAGCCTGCCCAGGCCCAGTGCCCCTACTGCGGGGTGGGCTGCGGGCTCGAGCTCAAGCCCCCTGCGGCAGAGGGCGGGGTCTGGACAGCCCGCGGTGATCGTCGCCACCCGTCGTCGTTGGGCCAGGTGTGCGTGAAGGGCGCCACCGTGGGCGACACCCTCGATCACAACCGGCTCACCACACCGCTCTGGCGCGAACGCACCGACCAGCCGTTTGAGGCGATTCCCTGGGAGCGGGCGTTCTCAATCCTGGAAAGCCAGATCCGCCGCACCCTGGCCACCAAGGGCCCGCAGGCGCTGGCGATCTACGGCTCGGGTCAGTTCCTCTGTGAGGACTACTACGTGGCCAACAAGCTGCTCAAGGGAGCCCTGGGCAGCAACAACTTCGATGCCAATTCCCGCCTCTGCATGAGTTCGGCGGTGGCGGGTTACAGCCGCAGCCTGGGCTCCGATGGCCCGCCCTGCTGTTACGACGATCTCGACCAGGCCGATCTGGTGCTGCTGATCGGCACCAACACGGCCGAGTGCCATCCGGTGCTGTTCCAGCGCCTGATCAAGCGCAAGCGCAAGGTGGGTGATGGCCTGCGCATCGTGGTGGCCGATCCCCGGGCCACCGCCACCGCCGATGCCGCCGATCTGCATCTGGCGATCCGGCCCGGCACCGATCTGGCCCTGCTATGCGCGGTGGGGCATCGGCTGTTGGTGAATGGCGGGGTTGACCACGCCTTCGTGGCGGCCCACACCGAGGGCTTTGCCGACCTGGAGGCGTTGTGGCGGGCCTGGGATCCGCAGCGGGCTGCAGCGGTGTGCGGGGTGGCACCGGAAGCCATCGAGCAGCTGGCCGACTGGTGGATGGCCAGCCACGGCGCGCTGAGTTTGTGGTCGATGGGGGTGAACCAGAGCCGGGAGGGCACGGCCACGGTGGCCGGCATCTGCAATCTCCATCTCGCGACGGGCCAGATCGGCCGGCCGGGCGCGGGCCCCTTTTCGCTCACGGGCCAGCCCAATGCGATGGGGGGCCGGGAGGTGGGCGGTCTCGCCCAGTTATTGCCGGGTTATCGCGCAGTGGCCAATCCTGAGCACCGCGCCGAGGTGGAGCGCCACTGGGGCGTGGCACCGGGCTCGATCCATCCGGAGCCGGGGCTGGCGGTGGGTGCCCAGATCGAGGCCATGGAGCAGGGCGCCATCGACCTGTGGTGGGTGGCTGCCACCAATCCGCTGGTGAGCATGCCCAACCTGGATCGGGTGCGTGCCGCCGTGGCCCGCTGTGAGCTGGTGGTGCTCACGGAGGCCTATGCCAACACCGAAACCCAGGCCGTGGCCCACCTGGTGCTGCCGGCGGCCCAGTGGAGCGAGAAGCAGGGGGTGATGGTGAATTCCGAGCGGCGCGTCACGCTCTGCCGCGCCTTTCGCGAGCCGCCAGGGGAGGCCAGGCCCGATTGGGCGATCTTCGCGGAGCTGGGCCGGCGCCTTGGTTTTGAGCAGCAGTTCGGCTACGACACAGCGGCGGAGGTGTACGCCGAATGCGTGGCGCTCACAGCCGGGCGGGTGTGTGATTCCAGCGGCCTCAGCCATGGCCTGCTGGCTGAGCATGGTCCGCAGCAATGGCCCTTCCCGGCAGGTCGATCCCCCGGGGAAGGGGGCGCCAGGCTCTATCTCGATCACCAGTTCCCCACCCCTTCCGGCCGCGCACGGTTCCATGCCGACCTCCCCATGGGCCTGGCCGAGCCCCCGTGCGAGCGCTACCCCCTCGTGCTCACCGTGGGGCGTTATCTCGGCCATTGGCACACCATGACCCGCACACTCCATGCCGAGCGAGCGGCGAAGCAGCATCCGGAGCCCCTGCTGGAGGTGCATCCCAGCGATGCCCGAAGCCATGGGCTGGTGGATGGGGAACGGGCGCGGGTGCGGTCCCGCCGCGCGGCGGTGGAGGCCAAGGTGCTCGTCACCGATCGCATCCGCCAAGGCACTGTGTTCCTGCCCATGCACTGGGGGGCCAGCCAGGTCAATGCCTGCGAAGCCAACCGGCTGATGCATGAGGAGGGCTGCCTGCACAGCAAGCAGCCCGAACTCAAGGCAGCGGCAGTCACGCTCGAGCCCGTGGGCTGATTACACGGTTTGCTCGATCAGGCGCGGCGAGATGCGCAGGCCACCAGCCCCATTGCGTTGGGTGTCGATCAGGCCTTCGCGGCGCCAGTGACCCAGGGTTTTGGTCACCGTGACCCGGCTGTGGCTCACGATTTCGGCGATGCGTTCATGGCTGAGGTGAATGGGTAGCTCGTACCAGTCGCCGCAGCGCCTGCCTAGCCGATCCACCATCAACTGCATCAGGGCCCGCAGCCGATGTTCCGCGTGGCCCAGGTGCTGAATCAGCAGCATGGCCGTGGTCCATTCGTGCAGGCTGCTGCAGCCCTCGGAGGGGAAGAGGTCGTCTTCATCCACCAGGGTGGTGGCATCCAGGGCCTCCAGATGCAGCCATGAATGGCGCAGCACGTCGAGCCCGATGCTGTCGCCGCTCTGCAGGAAGCCCAGGGTGATCGGGCGGCAGTCCAGGGGTTCGGCCACGGGGCTGGAGAGGCCAACCCGCACCAGGCCACTGGTGAGCCGCAGGCTGCGTTGATCGGCCATGTCGCGGGCATCGAGCAGCAGGGTGTGGCCCTGGGGGATCACGAAACGGGTGGTGCCTGCCGGCGCGTCAATCGTCGGCATGGGCATGGCGGCGATAGAGGAAGTCGAGCGCGTGGTTGCGGAGCTGGCCATAGCGGGGGTCGTCCTGGATGGATTCGTATCGGCGTGGGCGGCTGAAGGGAATATCGAGAACTTCGCCGATGGTTGCTGAGGGTCCGTTGGTCATCATCACGATCCGATCGGCGAGGAACAGGGCCTCGTCAATGTCGTGGGTGATCATCAATACGGTGGGCTGATGTTCCTGCCAGATCGTGAGAAGTTCTTCCTGAAGCTCTTCCTTGGTGATGGCATCCAGTGCGCCGAAGGGTTCATCGAGAACCAGCACTTCGGGCTGTACCGCCAGGGCGCGGGCGATGGCCACCCGCTGACGCATCCCACCGGAAATCTGTCCGGGGCGCTTTTGGCGGGCATCCATCAGGCCCACCATCTCCAGATGGTGGTTCACCACCTGGGTGCGTACCGCAGGGGCCAGTTCCGGGCGAGCGGCCTTGACCGCCAGCGCCACGTTCTGCTCCACGGTTTTCCAGGGCAGCAGCGAGTAGTTCTGAAACACCACCATCCGATCGGGGCCGGGCCGCTCGATCGGGATGTCCCGCAGGGTGACGCTGCCGCTGGTGGGCTGGAGAAAGCCAGACACCATGTTGAGCAGGGTGCTCTTACCGCAGCCGGAATGGCCGATCACGCAGATGAATTCACCCTTGTGCACCTGCAGGTTCACATCGTGCAGGGCCTCGAAGGGCCCGCGCTTGGTGTGAAACACCTGGCCCACATTGCGGAACTCCAGGTAGCTCTGATCGGTGCTGATTGGGGTGGTGACCCCCACAGGGCTTGTCATGGTGGTGCTCATCTCAGGGGGTGGCGACGGGGCGTTGGCTTGCACCTGAGGGCAAGGTCACGGCCTCTACGGCTGTGGGGCGGCTCAGCGGCAACTGGCGCAGGTAGTTCAGCGGGCTGTCCTGATCGAAGGCGCGGCCATCGGCCAGCTGGATCGGGTTGCGATCGGCCCGCAGGGCTGCGAATCCAGCGGCCTCCAGGGCCCGCATGCAGATGTCGTTGCGGTACACCTGGCTCAGCAGTTCCACCCGGTTGCTGGGGAACGGAGTCCAGCCCCAGCGGCTGAACTGGGTGAGGATCCAGCTGCCCTCGGCGGCGTTGGGGAGATGGGCCCGATCGCTGTGGAAGCGGTTCAGGGGAAGCCGCGTGCCATCCGGTTCCCCGTTGCCCAGGTCGAATTGGCGCTGAAGTGCCAGCGCTGAGTTGGCCCCCAGCCACTGGGGCTGGCCCAGCAACGCCACCAGCCGATCGTGCTCCGAGCCGTCTTCGCAGATCTGGCCGCCCCGCATCAGGGCAGAGCACAGGTTCAGCAGGGTGTCGCCATGGCGCTCGGCCCAGGCCTCATGGCAGGTGAGCACCTTTTCCGGATGGCCGCCCCAGATATCCAGGTCGGTGGCGAGCACGTAGGTGAGGCCGGCCTCCACGGCCTTGGCCACCCGGTAGCGCCCGGCGATGAAGCCGTCGATCTCGCCGGCCCGAAGGGTGGCCTCCATGGCCATGGGGCTCAGGCTCAGCAGCTCCACGTCCCGGTCGGGATCGATGCCGCCGTTGGCCAGCCAGTGGCGTAGCAGGAGTTCCTGCATGTTGCCCTTCTGGGCCACCGCGATTCGCAGCGGCCACGCGCGCCCGCGCAGGCAGGCCTCCAGATCATGGAGGTTGCGGATCTCCAGATCCAGGAAACGTTTGGCCAGGCAGAGGGCATTGCCGCTGCGGGTCACCGTCATCGGGGTCACGGCAGGCCAGCTGGGCTTGCCCTCCAGGCCAAGGGCCAGGGCCAGTGGGGCGGTGGCTGAAGTGATCGCCACATCCAGTTCCCCCTCGCGCAGCTGGGCCTCGAGGGTCTGCCAGCGATCGAAGGCCATGGGCTTCACCACCACACCCCGCTCCTGCAGCAGGCCGCGCTCCATGGCAACGGCCAGCGGCGCGATGTCGAGGCCGGGCAGGAAGCCCAGGCGCACCGCTCCACAGCTGCCGCCGCCGGCCGGTGCGGCGTGGCTGGTGCTGGGAGTGCTGCTTTTGAGCCGGCGTTGCTTGAGGCGGCGCTGCTGCTGCAGGAAGCCGATCAGTTCGCTGCGCAGGCCGTAGTAATCCGGATGTTCCATCACCTCCAGCCGCTGGCGGGGCCGGGGCAGGTTCACCTTGAGGATCTGGCCGATCCCCGCCTCCGGACCATTGGTGAGGCACACCACCCGGTCGGAGAGGAGCAGGGCCTCATCCACGTCGTGGGTCACCATCACCGTGGTGACACCAGCCTTCTGGCAGATCTGCATCAGCTGCTGCTGCAGATTGCCGCGGGTGAGGGCGTCGAGGGCGCCGAACGGCTCATCGAGCAGCAGCAGCTTGGGCTCGATGGAGAGGGCGCGGGCGATGGCCACCCGCTGCTTCATGCCACCGGAGAGTTCGCTGGGATATTTGTCGGCCGCGTGGGCCAGTCCCACCATGGCGATGTTGGCCTCCACCCGTTCGCGACGTTCCGCCACGCTGGAGCTCCGCATCACGGTGTCGACCGCCAGGGCGATGTTCTGGCGAACGGTTTTCCAGGGCAGCAGGGAATAGTTCTGGAACACCACCATGCGATCCGGGCCGGGATCGGTGATTTGGCGGCCATGCATCAGGATGCCGCCGGAGCTGGCCTGGGTGAGACCCGCCAGCAGGTTGAGCAGGGTGGACTTGCCACAACCGGAATGGCCGATCAGGGAGATGAATTCCCCCTGGGTGATCTCCAGATCGATGTCCTTGAGGGCCACGTACTGGCCACCGCCATCCAGGGGAAAAACCTGGGTGACATCGTCAACCGTGAGAAAGGCTGGTGTCATGGTCAGTTGCCTCCCTTGGCCACAACCTTGCCCATGTAGGCCACAAGTCGGTCGAGGGCTAGACCCACAACGCCCACATACACGATGGCCAGGATGATCTGACTGGAGCTGGAATCGCCACCGGCGTTGTAGGCGTCCCAGATGAAGTAGCCGATGCCGCCATCGGCCTTGAGCATCTCAGCGGCCACGATCGCCAGCCAGGCCAAGCCCACGGAGATGCGCAGGCCCGTGAACACGTAGGGCACCGTGGCGGGAATCACGATGTTGCGGATGTAGTCCGCCTTGCGCAGACGCAGCACCCGGGCCACGTTGGTGTAGTCCTGCGGGATTTCGCGGATGCCCACGGCCGTGTTGATGATGATCGGCCAGATCGCGGTGATGAAGATCACGAAGATGGCTGAGGTGTTGGCGTCTTGAAACACCATCAGCGAGATCGGGAACCAGGCCAGCGGCGGCACCGTACGCAGCACCTGGATTACCGGATCGAGGCCTTTGCCAACAAAGCGATTCAGGCCGAGCAGTCCTCCGATGCCGATGCCCACAACGGCAGCCAGCCCGTAGCCCATCGCCACCCGTTGCAGGGAGATCAGGATCTGCCAGCCGAGGCCCTTGCTGGTGCCGCCGTCATCAAAGAACGGCTGGCTGATGTAGGGATCCCAGGTGTCTACTACCACGTTGATCGGTCCCGGCAGCCGTCCCACTCCAAGCACGAGCGACACGATCTGCCAGGCGATCAGAAACCCCCCGATGCAAACCAGATAGGGAGCCACGCTGCGAAAGCTGGGGTTGAGCTTGCGCGGCTTGGGGCGCCGCCTCGGCAGGCTGCTTGGGGTGATTGTGGTCATCGCGTTGATTGAAAAATGAAGGTGCAGCGCGGCCTGCTTACGGCAAGCGGTGGTGCGTGTCGTCCAACTGAATCGGAGCAAGGAGGGGGAGCCCGCGGGCTCCCCACCGCCTTCAGCTCATCGCCTTGATCTTGAGGCTGTCGAGATAGGCCTTCGGGTTTTCGGGATCGAACACCACGCCATCGAAGAAGGTTTCCTTGCCGCGGGAATCGCTCGCAGGGATTGCAGCTTGCTGGCCGATGGCAGTGGCGGCTTCCTTCCAGAGGTCGGCGCGGTTCACCTTGTTCACGAGGGCGTCGATGTCGGTGTTGGCCGGCAGATAGCCCCAGCGGATGTCTTCGGTTACGAACCACTTGTCGTGGCTCTTGAAGGGGAAGGAGGCGTTCTCACCCCAGAAGCGCATGATCAGGTCGCTCTTGGTGACCGAGCGACCGTCGCCCATCTCGTAGGTGCCGGTGAGGCGAGGCAGCAGGTCGGCAACGGGTGCCTTGATGTACTTGTCCTTGGAGATGATTTCGCACATCTCCTTGACGTTGGCCGGGTCATCGCACCACACCTGAGCTTCTTGAACCGCCATCAGCAGGGCCTTGGCGGCCTTGGGGTTTTTGTCCACCCAGTCGGCGCGCATCGAGAAGGCTTTCTCGGGATGAAGTTTCCAGAGCTCGCCGGTGACTGCAGCGGTGTGGCCCAGCTTCTTGTTCACCAGGCGCTGGTTCCAGGGCTCACCCACGCAGAAGGTGTCCATGGTGCCCGTCTGCATGTTGGCCACCATCTGCGGCGGCGGGATCACCACCAGGTCGGCATCCTTGTTGGGATCAACGCCGTTGGCCGCAAGCCAGTAGCGCATCCACAGGTCGTGGGTGCCGCCGGGGAAGGTGACGGCGGCCTTGAATTTCTTGCCCTTCGCTTTGCGACCGTCCACGGCCTTCTTGAGGCCGTCCTTGTTGTTGATCGTCAGGTCGTTATCGAGGAACTCCTTGGACACCGAGATGCCCTGGCCCTGCAGGTTGAGCCGCGCCAGGGTGTACATCGGCAGCGGCTGCTTGCTCTTGGTGATCTTTCCAGCTGTGAGCAGCAGCGGCATCGGCGAGAGGATGTGGGCACCGTCGATGCCTCCCTTCGCCCCACCCAGCTCCAGGTTGTCGCGAGTCACGGCCCACGACGTTTGCTTCACCACCTTCACGTCGGGCATGCCGTGCTTGGCGAAAAGGCCCTTCTCCTTGGCGATGATCAGGGGGGCCGAATCGGTGAGGGCGATGAAGCCCAGGGTGGCGCCGGTGACTTCGGGCGCGTTGGCGCCGGTGGCCGTGGAGGCGGTGGGGGTTTTGTTGCCCTTGTTGCCGCCACAGGCGGCAAGGAAAACAGCGCCTGCGGCAGAGCCTGCGGCGGTGATCAAAAACTTGCGGCGAGAAAGATTAGACATACAGCGCGTTCACGAATGGAAAGCAAACCGTCAATGCGACGGTCAACGTTCCAGACGGGCTTCAGAACGACGCGCTCCAGTCCGGCAACTTGGTTGATACCGGCGCTCAGGCTGACCGGCCAGCACACAACATCACGCGGACCCCACGCTGGAAAGTGGCCATTGCTACCGAATCCGCGATCTGGTTAGTGCCGGCCCCAGCAATGTTTGCTGCGTTACAGGCTGGCTAGCCGCTGCCGCAGCCCTTCGCCGCAGCGGGCCGCCAGCAGCGCGCGCGCCTGGTTGAGGGCTGCCTCCAGGCAATCCAGCTGCCCCCCCAGCCAGAGGTAGGCCGCCGTGTTCCAGGCCAGGGCCTCGGCCAGTGGTCCTGATCCGCTCAACGCTGCGAGCCCCTGCTCCCTCCAGGTGTGCAGATCACCCCAGGGCACTTCCTCGGCCGTGATGCCGTGGTCGCGGGGGTGCAGCAGGATCCGTTCGGTGCGGCCCTGGATCAACCGGGCGGTGATTCCTGCCCTGGTGGTGGGCAGGTCGGTGGAGCCCTCCAGCCCCTTCGCGGTGAGCACGTCGTGTTCCCCGGCGGCAGCCAGGGCCTCCCAGGCCCGGCTTTCGGTGGGTGGATGCACGAAGCCGCTGATCAGCAGGTGGTCGCCCTGGTGGGGTGTCCACAGCAGCTCCAGGCTGGCGACCGGCGGGCGTTTGCCGATGGCATCACGCACTGGCAATAGCCGTTCGGCCAGGGGGAAGTGGCAGGGCTGGTGGGTGAGGGCGAGGCCATGGGTGGTGAGCCGCTCCTGGATTGCGGGCAGCTCCAGGTCGCGCCATTCGATGTCCAGCGCGGCGAACAGCTCCGCGAGGGTCACGCCGTATTTCACGGGCATCGGCCCGCCCCCGTGCATCACCACGGGCAGCCCCTGGGCTGCCAGCACCAGGGCCACCAGCGGCAGCAGGGGGGCCGTGCGGGTGCGGCCGTCATAGGGCACGTTGAAGCAGAGCGCCCGTTGGCCCGGCGTGTGGAGCACCGGGCCGTGGTTGCGGTAGCTGTCGAGCATCCCGGTGAGCTCCAGGGGAGCCGGCCTGCGGATGCGGTGGGCGATCAGGAATGCCCCCACCTGGGCATCGCTGGCATGGCCCAGCAGCATCAGATCCATCGCCTCCCGCGCTTCTTCGCGGGTGAGGCCAGTGCTGGTGTGTTCGCCGCTGCCCACCTTGCCGATGAACTCGCGGAAGCGCGCCTGGGTCGGATCCAGGCTCGGACGCTGCGTGGTCAACGGCGACATACCGGTTTGTAGCGGTTGCGACACGCAGACCGACCGTACTTGCAGACCATCACAAGCTCAGCCTTGCCAAGGGGTGTGCTTCTGCCATGACGGATACCTCCACACTGGTCGAGCCGGGGAGCACAGCGAAGCTCAGCAAGATTGAACAGGCGAAGGCCGATTTCTGCGGCGTTGAGCTTGCACCGCAGTTGTCGCGTTTGGCGGCTCAGGGTTGGGACAACCTCGACGAAGCCACGCTCACGATTCGATTGAAGTGGCTGGGCATCTTTTTCCGCCCCGTTACCCCCGGGCGCTTCATGGTGCGCCTGCGGTTGCCCAATGGCGTGATCCGTTCGGAGCAGCTCAGCGTGCTGGCCGAAGCCGTGGATCGTTGCGGCGATCAGGGCAGCGCCGACATCACCACCCGCCAGAACCTGCAGTTGCGCGGCCTGTTGCTCGACGACATGGCTGATCTGATGGCGGCGATGGAGCGGGTGGGGCTCACCTCCCGCCAGTCGGGTCACGACAATCCCCGCAACATCACCGGCAACCCACTCGCGGGCATCGATCCCGAGGAAATCGTGGACACCCGGCCCTTGGTGGATGCGATCCAGGCCCGGTTGCTGGGTCCCGATGGGCCCCGCAACCTTCCCCGCAAGTTCAACGTGGCGGTGGGAGGTGCATCCGACAGCTTTCTGCTCCACAACGATCTGGCCTATCTGCCGGCCATGCACAACGGCGCACTGGGCTTCACCGTGATGGTGGGTGGCTTCTTCTCGGCCCAGCGCAATGCGCTCGCCATCCCATTGGGCTTGTGGCTCCAGGGCGACCAATTGCCCGATTTCACCCTGGCGGTGCTGCGCCATTTCGAGCGGCACGGCAATCGGGCGGCCCGCAACAAGAGCCGTCTGATGTATCTGATCGATGCGCTTGGGCTGGATGCCTATCGCCAGGCTGTGGTTGAGGCCTATGGCGCAGTGGCACCGGCGGCACCGATGCCCGTGCCCCACGACGGCACCCATCTGGTGAATCGCGCCCCCCGTGATGGCCTGGGGGTGAATGCCCAGAAGCAGCAGGGTCTGTGCTGGGTGGGTCTGCATGTGCCCATGGGTCGCCTCGATGCCGAGGGCATGGAGGAGTTGGCCCGCCTGGCGGCCAGCTACGGCGATGGCGAGCTGCGCCTCACCGAGGCCCAGAACGCCCTGATCGTGAATGTGCCGGCGGAGCGGGTGGAAGCCCTGCTGGCCGAGCCGCTGCTGCAGCGCTTCAGCCCTTCCCCCAGCGCCCTCCAGGCTGAGGCGGTGAGCTGCACGGGCAATCACTACTGCAGCTTCGCGCTCATTCCCACCAAAACCACGGCCCAGGAGGTGCTGGAGGAGCTGGAGCGGCGGGTGGAATTGCCCCACGCCGTGCGGATGCACTGGACCGGATGTCCCAACGCCTGCGGGCAGCCCTACATGGGCCAGATCGGTCTGATGGGGGCCAAGGCCCGCCATGGGGGCCAGATGGTGGAGGCGGCCAAGATCTTTCTGGGCGGTGACATGGGCGCCGACCCCCGGTTGGCCGAGCTGCACGACAAGGGGGTGCCCCTCAGCCAACTGCCGGATGTGCTGGAGGCGTTGTTGCTGGAGCGCTTCGGTGCCAAGCCTCTCCAGGCGGCCTGAATCTCCCCTTTCCGCGGCTCGTGACTCACCTCTCCCTACTTGAGCCGCCCGTCCGCGACGGCACCGTCCCCGCTGTCAGTGTTGAGAGCGTGGAGCCTGCCCCGATCGATGCCGTTCCGGCACTGGCCGCTGCCGGCAGTGAGCAGCGCTGGAGCCAGCTGCAGCGCCTTCGGCGCGGAGCAGTGGAGCTGGAGCCCTGGATCGCGGGCCTGGTTGCCGGCCTGATTCCCCCCGACGCGGATCTGCTGGCTGCCCTCTGGGGCCGGCTGGATCAGCACGCGGTGGGCCGATTGCTGGGCAGTGCGGCGGCGGCCGATCCGGCTCCCTGGTTGCAGGCGGGGTTGATTGAGTTGCCGGCATTCACGCTCCGCCCAGACGTGCGAGCGGCCTGGCTGGAGCCGCTGCTGCGGCGTGCGGCCAGGGCCGAGGGCCTGGCTGCCGCTCCCTGGCTGCAGCTGGCGGCTCATTTCCGCCATCCCGCTGCGGCCGAGCCGTTGCGGCGGCTTCTGCGGCAGCTTGAGGCGCGGGGGAGTGATCCGAACGGCCTTGTGCCCTTGCTGCCGCTGCTGGGCCTGCAGCGCGATCCGCAGGATGCCCCGCTCCTGCAGCAGTGGGCCCTGGCACCCCAGCCCCAGGCCGTGCGCCTCGGAGCCCTGGAGGGGCTGGCGGTGGGGCTGTCGGCCTGGCCGCCGGAACCCCTGGGGCGGAACCTCCAGACCATGGCGATGGATCTGGACCCTGTGCTTGCGGCCCGGGCGGTGGATCTGTTGGCCCGGCTGCCCGCCGGGCAGCCGGGCCTGCGCGAGCTGATGGCGCGTGAGCTCGACGCCGATGTGCGCAGGCGCGTGCTGCGCCGTCTGCGGCCCAGTCCACTGGTGCTGGTGGTGCATGGCCGCCAGGGCGGCGTGATTCCCAAGGCATTGCTGGATCTGGCGGCTGAGCTGGAGCAGCGCCGCGGCGCGCCGGTGTTGATTCAGGCCCTCACGGCCAGTGCTCCCCTGGCCGGCGTGGCTTTCCAGCAGGCCGCCCATCGCGCCGGCCGCGCCACCCTGGTGCCCCTGCTGCTCCTGCCCGGCAGCCACGCCCGGGTGGATGTGCCGGCGATTGCTGCCCACTGGCGTGCGCTGGTAGGCCTGCGCGCCATGCCGTTTCTGGGTGCCTGGCCGGCCTGGCAGCAGGCCCTGGCCCACGAGCTGGCTGCGATGGAGGGCGGTGGCCAACCGGTGCTGCTCCATCACCCCCTGGAGGGGCCGCTGGCCGCGCGCTATCTGCGGCTGCTGGAGCAGCGCTGCGGCTGCCGCTGCGTTCCGGCTCCATACAGTGCGGCGGATCCGGCCGATCCCGCCCTGTCTTCCCTCCTTGCTGGTGACGCGGCGGTGCTGCCGCTGGCCCTGGCCGCCAACCGGCTGTGCGAGCGGCTCGGTTTGCCAGCGCTGCTGGAGCGGCCGCGGCTGCGCCAGGCCCTGCTGCGCCAGCTGGAGGCCCTGCCGTGACGCTGGGCACCGTGTATCTGGTGGGTGCCGGCCCCGGTGATCCCGAGCTGCTCACCCTCAAGGCCCACCGGCTGCTGAGCAGCTGCGATGCCCTTGTGTACGACTCGCTCGTGCCGAAGGCCCTGCTCGATCTGGTGCCCGAACACTGTGAGCGCCATTTCGTAGGCAAGCGCCGCGGCCATCACTCCGTGCCCCAGCCCAGCACCAATGCGGTGCTGGTGGAGCTCGCCCAGCGCCGCCGTTGCATCGTGCGGCTCAAGGGCGGGGATCCGTTCCTGTTCGGCCGCGGCGGTGAGGAGGCGGCCCATCTCGCTGGCCATGGCGTGCCGGTGGAGGTGGTGCCGGGCGTGACGGCCGGCATCGCCGCCCCCGCCTATTGCGGCATCCCCGTGACCCACCGCAGCGCCGGCTCCAGCGTCACCTTCGTGACCGGCCATGAGGAGATCGACAAGGCGCGCCCCGGTGTGGATTGGCGCGGACTGGCCCGCAGCAGCGATGGGCTGGTGATCTACATGGGCCTGCACAACCTGCGCCGCATTGCAGAGGAGCTGCTGGCCGGTGGCCTGGCGGGTGACACCCCGGCGGCCGTGGTGCAGCAGGGCACCGTGCATGGCCAGCGGCTGCTGGTGGCGAGCCTGGCTGAGCTGGCTGATCGGGTGGAGGCCGAAGGCCTCGCTTCACCTTCGATCGTGGTGGTGGGCGAGGTGGTGAACCAGCGGGTGGAGAGCTGCGCGCCCCAGCCGGCCGATGCGGAGATGCCGATTCCCTTCTGATGGGGGAGCAGCAGTGTGTCCGTCTGAACGATTGGCGCAAACCAATTGCTGAACTGCCACCTATTCGGCGCGATTGTGTAGCCCTGCTCACGGTGAGGGGTTTGCCCCATTCGGTTGATTGGGCCACCATTCACTGCCCACCATGGCCACCACCCCTCTCCAGCAGGACGACCTGCACCGCGAAAGCCAACCCCGGGCGCCGAAGACGGCGCCGATGTTTGAGCTGATCCCTTACGAGAAGTTCCGCGATACCCCTGCCGTTCGTTTCTTCGATATCACGGTTGCTGAGTCGAATGCCCGCGACCTGGTGATCCACAGCGGCCCGGCGATCTCACCACCGGATGAGGAGAAAACCGGTGCCTGGCAGTTCTATCTGCATCCCCACCAGGAAGACAACCTGCTGGCCCTGCACGGCGGCCGTACGTTCTATCTGGTGAACTTTGGCTGGAATTATCCCTACCACATTGTTCGCCTGGAAACCGGCGGCGACATCCTGCGCATTCCTCCCGGCACGTTCCATCGCTCCGTATCGGATCCCGATGGTTCGGTGGTGCTGAATCAGGCCGTGCGTGAGGAGGGTGCGAGCGTGCTGCGGGAGTTCCGCGTGTACAACAGCCGCCGCATTCCCCGCCTGTTCGCCACCACCTTCAAAACCGCGCCGCTGCCCAAGCTGCATGGTCTGAACTGGTAAGTGCAGCTCAGTTGAAGCGGCGCAGGATCGGATCCGGCCGCCACAGCGTGCCCAGCCAATGGAGCAGGGAATCGCTGGTGCTGAGCCGGCGAGGCCGGTGAAACCAGTGCTCACCGCTGTAGATCAGTCCCAGCAGTACGGCATCGGCCTCGGTGTTGCCCGACTTGAAATGGAGGCCCAGTTCGGTGGGGCTGGCCCGCTCCACCACCGCCTCCACGGTGAGCGGCGGTTCCATCAACTGGAGTTGGGCTGTGGTTCCTGGGGTGAGCCCTGGATGGGGCTGTTGCAGGGCGAAGGCCGCGCCTTCTTCCGAGAGATCAGCTGTGGTGCCCCACAAGGCTTGTCCCTGGTGCAGGAGGCAACCGATGCGCTGAATCGGGAATCGATCGGTGGTGCGGCGGATCGGCTGGTCGATGCAGGCCAGGAGGGCCACGGCGATCACCATGGCGTTGTAGAGGTTCCAGGTGAGCATCAGCCCCTCCCCCTCATACACCGATCGCCAGTTGTTCAGTCCGGAGTTGATCAGGGGCAGCAGATAGCGCTCCACCAGGGTGAGGCCCAGCACCGCGAGCATGGCCATGAGGGGCCAGCTCAGGCCGAGATTCAGGCTCTGGCGGTTGGTTGTGGCGTCTTTGGCGGTCACGATGCCGCCGTAGATCCGAAAGGGGTGGCGCAGGATCTGGGCCATGCGCTTCAGCCCCGGCACGCAGAACAGGGTTTCGTACACCTCATTCCAGAACTGGAACTGATGGTTGTTGCTGAGCCAGCTCGGCAGCGTGTGCAGCAGCAGCACGAAGGGCACGCCGTAGGCCAGGTATTCGATTGGTGGTGCTGCGATCAGGGTGAACCCCAGCACCAGGCTCAACAGCGGCAGCAGCAGATAGGTGAGCCGCCACAGGGGGGTGAGCAGGCTTGCTGCCAGGTTCAGGTAGACGCTGAGTTGGTCGCCGTTGAGGGTGCTCCAGATCGGCAGCTCCCGCGGGCGGAAGAAGATCTGGATGTTGCCCTGCATCCAGCGCAGTCGCTGATCGAGGAAGTCGGCGAAGGTGCGCGGCACCTCGCCCATGCTCAGCACTTCATTGAGATAGCGCAGGGTCCAGCCGCGGGTGAGCAGCTTGGTGCTGGTCTGGTGGTCTTCGATCAGGCAGCTGGTCACGTAGCCGCCGATGGATTCCAGGGCGGCGCGGCGCACCACATAGGAGGTGCCGCAGCAGATCACCGCATTGGCGCGGTCGCGGATCACCTGCAGGTAGCGGAAGAAGTAGTCGAGGTCGCTCGGCATCACCACATCGAGGCCGAGGTTGCGGTTGTGAAACTCCGCCTGGAAGTAGTGCTGGGGAGTTTGTACCAGTGCCACCTTCGGATCGGAGAAGAAGCCGAGGGTGCGCTCCAGAAAGCCGGCAAACGGCATGAAGTCGCAGTCGAACACCGCGATGAACTCGGCGTTCGTATGGGCCAGGGCATGGTTGAGGTTGCCCGCCTTGCGGTGGGCGTTGCCCTCTCGGCTCAGGTAGTTCACCCCCAGGTTGGCGGCGAGCTTGGCAATCTCCGGCCGGTGGCCGTCATCCAGCACGGTGATCGTGCGGTGGCGGTAGCTGAGGTTGCGGCAGGTGAGGATCGCTCGCCGCACCAGTCGCGCCGGCTCGTTGTAGGTGGGGATCCACACGTCCACGCTGGGTTCGTGCTGTTGCACCCATGGCGTGAGTTGATCGGCCTGGCGACTGCGCAGGTCGGGGTTGAAGCGCAGGGCGGGCAGGAGCTGCAGTCCGGTGGTGAAGAGGTACACCAGCTCGGTGGCCAACAGCAGGGCGCTGCACACCAGGCTCAGGGGGTGGGCGGTGTTGAGCGTGGTGGCCCGCCAGAGGAAGTAGCGCAGCGCTACCCCTACCAGGAGCAGCTCAATCAGGGCGTAGCTCCAGCGGCGCCTTGGCAGCCAGAGGGTGCTGGCGGCGGCGATCCCCGCCAGCACCACCGGTGGCACGGCATCGCGCCACAGCTCATCCACCTGGAACTGGCGCGGCAGCGTGCGCAGGCTGAGCGGATTGAGCTGCTCCGCATCCAGCCAGCCCGTGTCGGAGGTGGCGATCACCAGCGCCCCCAGCAGCAGCGCCGCCGCTACCACTAGAAAAGCCCAGGCGCCTGCGCTCACCCTGTTGGTGCCCGAGCTCACTGGAAGATCACCCGGGCCGAGTAGCCCACGAAGCAGAGCTTTCGCGGTGGGGCCGGCACGTCGCTGTCGATGCGCACCCGCACCTGGCTTTCGCGCGCCAGGTTGATCGGCAGCGGCACCGGTTCTTCGTCTTTGCCCGACAGGCGGCCCACGCCTGAGCGAATCAGGTCTACCTGGCCGCGCAGATCCAGCTCCTCACCGATCAGGTCGATGCGGGCGCGGCTGCCGATCCTCAGCCGCTTGAGATCGCTCTCCGACACATAGGTGGTGACCCAGCGGCTGGCGCAGTTCACCAGCCGCAGCACGGGCTGCTGGGCCCGCAGGGTGTCGCCGGTGCGCGCCTGCACCCGCCATACCACTGCGGGAACCGGGGCATCGAGCCACAGCTTGCTCTGCTGCTGAAACAGGGTTTCGGCGGTGTCCAGCTGGGCCTGCAGCCCCTTCACCTGGTGCTGGGCTGAGGCCCGCTTGCCCTGCAGCTGGGCCAGCTTCAACGTTGACTCCTGCAGCCGGGGCAGGGGATCGGTGCCGCCGCGGGTTCGATCCAGGTTGAGGTTGCGCTCGGCGGCCTGCAGGCGGTTGGTCTGGGCGCGGATGTTGGCTTCGATGCCGCGGATCTGGTCGCGGTTCTGCTCCACCGCTGTTCGGGCGCGGTCGACCACCGTTTCCGACACTGCCCCCACCCGGAACAGCTCTTCCTGGCGTTTCACATCCCGCTGGCTGAAGGCCAGCTCCTGGCGTTCACGGGCCAGATCGGCTTTGAGCTGATCCAGATCGTTGCTGCTGCGGGCCGTTTCCAGTTTCTGCTGGTTGTTCGCATCGCGTTGGAAGGCGGCAGCCAGCTCGCTCTGCAGCCGGAATTCCTGCTCCACCTGCTCCAGCCGAGCTTCGGCCGTGGTGAGGGCCGTGCGCAGCTGGCGCACGTCGGCATCGCTGGCCCTGGGGTTCTGCACCATCGCCAGGGGCTGGCCCTTCCGCACGGCCGTTCCCGCTTCCACCTTCAGCTCCATCAGCTGGCCGCTGATCGGCGTGGCCAGTTCGATGAAATCCCCATCCACCACCGCATCTCGGGCCCGGGTGGTGAGCACGTGGATCACCACCCCCAGGGCGGCCAGCAGCAGGCCGCTACCCAGCACGATCACCAGGGCATTAGCCCGGGAGCTGCGCTGTGGCGGCGAATCGCCAGCGGGGGGAGTGGAGCTCATCGCGGCGCCTCAGTGGGCTGCAGGGTTGCGGCGATGCTGCTGCGGGCCGGCTTCGCTTGCAAGTTGGCGTCGTAGGGGAGAGGGCGCTGGGGAAGCCCATCGCTGCGGGGAAAGGCCCCATTCAGCCAGGTGTCGCGGTCGCTGAGGCCCCAGGTGGTGATCTGCTTGAGGGCTGGTTCCGGCAGTACGGCCCGCAGAAAGGCCCCATAGGTGGCCGCCACCCGCCCATCGCGCAGGGCGGTGGCGGATGGCAGTTCCCGATCGCTTACATCCAGCTCGGTGATCTCCACCGCCAGGCCCCGCTGCCGCAGCTGCTGCAGAAATGCCGGGAGCGTGGCGAAACGCGGCTCATCCTCCCGGGGGGCCACCAGGTGGGCCTGCAGCCCGATCCCATCCAGCGGCACCCCATCGCGCTGCAGTTGATCGATCAGGGTCAGCAACGACACCCGCTTGCGGGCCGTTTGGGGATCGTCGCCTTCCAGGCCGTAGTCGTTGATCAGCAGACGCGCCTTGGGGTCGGCCTGACGGGCCCAGCGCAGGGCGTCGGCGATGTAGTCCGGTCCGAGCTTCTCCAGCCAGAGGCTGCGGCGTAGGCCATGGCCCTGCTCGTCGAGGGGTTCGTTCACCACGTCCCAGCTGATCACCCGGCCTCGGGTGTGGCTGGCCACGTGCTGCACATGGCGCTCCAGGGCCTGCCGCAGCGGTGTGGGTTCCAGGCTCTCCAGCCAGCCGGGCAGTTGGCGATGCCACACCAGGGCATGGCCGCGAACGGTCATTTGATTCCGCTTGGCGTAAGCCAGCTGGCGATCGGCGTCGCTGAAGCTGAAGCGCCCCGGCTCGGGTTCGGTGGCGTCCCACTTCAGGGCGTTTTCCGGGGTGATGGCCCCCACGTTGTGTTGTATCAGGGTCAGCAGCTCCGGCTGATCCAGGGCCGCCAGTGAGAGCGCCGAGCCCCAGGTGAGCCCCCGCTGGGCTGCCAGGGCCTGGAGGCCGTTGCCCTTGGCAGGTCTGCCTAAGGCCCCGCAGGCCGCCAGGGCCAGCCCCAACCCTGCGAGCAGTAGTGGCCGCCGCCGCATGGATGTAGCGAGTTCTGCATGTCACTTAAGGCAACGCTTGTCTGCAGCGGCACCCCCTCAAGGTGCCGGTGTCGAACTGGCCGGGAAATGAACCGGGGCCGTATCCGGATTCCCAGTCGATCGTGCTGACGGTGAGCTACGCGTTGCTGCCAGCCTGAGGTGCGGGTTCGGGAGCGGGATCAACGATTTCGGCGCTGATGTCCCATTCGAAGGCGCTCTCCACGCCCGGGGGACCGGAGAAGGTGCCGGTGATCGCTGCGGTGAGCTCTGGCTTGGAGGAGGTGGCCAGGGTGATGTAACGGTCGTCCACGATGCCCTTGCCGCTGGGGTCGAAGCCCCGCCAGCCGGCGCCCGGCAGATACACCTCGGCCCAGGCGTGCAGGTCGTAGCGCTCGGGTTTGGGCTCCACCAGGTGGTAGCCGCTCACGAACCGCGCGGGTAGGCCCACGCAGCGGCAGGCCTCCACCATCAGCATCGCCAGGTCGCGGCAGGAGCCCACCCGCTCCTTGAGGGTGCGGCCCGCGGGCCAGGCCGGGCCCACGTGGCGTTGGGTGTATTTCACCCGGTCTTGAATGATCTCCACCAACTGCTGCAGGAACATCAGCGCCCGCTGGTCGCTGCCCATCAGCGCTTCTTGGGCCACGTCTACCGCTGCCGGATCGTGCTGGCCGTTCGGGAGCCAGCCCTCCAGCGAACCCATCAGGTCGCCGTTGAGATGGCCCACCGGATAGGGCAGCTGGGGTTCGTTCTCCTCCAGGCAGGCCCGCAGCAGCGGAGCCGTTTCCGTTTCCACCAACGCCGTGGAGCGCACGATGAAGTGGTCGGCCTCGCCGTTGAAGCGCGCCCGCATGATTTCGTCGCCACTGGCCGCCACCAGCGGATAGAGCCGCCCTGGTTGCGGGCTGATCTCCAGCTTGAAGTCGATCAGTTTCTGGAAGCCATGTCCCCGCGGCTTGAGGCAGAACCGATGCGGCCCCAGCAGCACCGGCGCGCTGTAGCGGTAGGTGAAGGAGTGGGTTACGCGGGCACGCATGCGGGGGCAGAGCTGGCGGCGGTGCTGTCGCCGTTGATGTTGGCGGCTATGAAGTAGCGCTGCTCGATCAGATCGTGCAGACGGTTGAGGTCGCTCTGGAAGGCGTCGATCGCCTCGTGCAGACCGCCGGCGATCAGTTCATCGATCCGGCTGTAGCTCCACCGCGCGAGCGTAAGGCCACTAAGGCATTCGAGGTCGTCTGGTGCGCCCGGTACGGCCTGTCCCCGCACGATCCGCAGGGTGTCGTTGATGCGCTCCAGGCAGTAGCGCACGGAGCGTGGGAACACCGGATCCAGCAGCAGGAAGTCGGCCACGGCCTCTGGCGTGATCACCTGCTGGCGCGACTGGCGGAACATCTGATAGGCCCCGGCACAGCGAAGCAGGGCGATCCACTGCAGCTCATCCAGCACTCCCCCCACTTCCTCGGGGCTGGGCAGCAGCAGGAAGTACTTCACATCGAGGATCCGGGTGGTCTTGTCCGCTCGCTCGATCAGGCGCCCCAGCCGGCTGAACTGCCAGGAGAGATCCCGGCTGAGGGTGGCGTCGGTGATGCCATAAAACAGCTGGCAGCCCCGCCGGATGTCGCGCAGCTGCTCCTGGGGCGGCT
>CAIOXF010000048.1 GCA_903862155.1 uncultured cyanobacterium
AGCTGGCGAAACAGGCACTGGAGGCCGGCAAGCACCTGCTGCTGGAGAAACCCGTGGCGCTCAACGCCGCCCAGGTGGAGGACCTGCAGCGGCTGGCCATCCGCCAGGGCTGCTGCGTGGCGGTGGATTTCGAATACCGGGCCGTGCCCCTGTTCCAGCAGCTCCAGGCCCTGGTGGCCTCCGGCGCCCTGGGGGAGCTGTGGCTGGCCAAGCTCGACTGGCTGATGAGCAGCCGGGCCGATGCCTCTCGGCCCTGGAATTGGTATTCCCAGGTGAGCGAGGGCGGCGGGGTGCTGGGGGCCCTGGGCACCCACGCCTTCGACACCCTGCATTGGCTGGTGGGCCCCACCCACAGCCTCCAGGCCCAGCTCAGCACGGCCATCAACGAGCGTCCGCTGGCGGAGCGCCCCGGCGAGCGAGCCGCGGTGGATGCGGAAGACATCGCCCTGGCCCAGCTGCAGCTGGCTGATGCCAGTGGGCGCCAAGTGCCGGCCCAGGTGAGCCTGGCCTCGGTAACCCGCCAGGGGCGCGGCTACTGGATCGAGCTCTATGGCAGCGAAGGCACGGCCGTGCTCGGCTCCTCCAACCAGGCCGACTACGTGCATGGCTTCGGGCTGTGGTTCGCCAGGCCCGGTGAGCCGCTACGGGCGATCGAAGTCGACCCGGCCCTGGCCTTCGCGCGCACCTGGGAAGACGGGCGCATCGCACCGGTGGAGCGGTTGATCGGTTGGTGGGCCGAAGCCGCCCGCGAGGGCCGGCCGATGGTGCCCGGACTGGCCGAAGCGGCCGCCAGCCAGCGTTGCTGCGACCTGGCCCGGGGCTGGGTTGCCGCCTGAAGCCGGCAACCCGTATCCAACCGAACACGAATCCGGTATCACTGCAAACCCTGAAAACCTGTAGCAACCGCTACGGTTTTTCCATCGTTGGCCGCGGGGCTCGCTTCCCCGTTGGCGGAAGTAGGGACAAGCCCATCGGCCCACCCGAAGCAACGCGCCATCCACCCGGACACCCAACCGTTCCGGATTCCCTCGGAGGCACTTCCATGTCCATCACCACTGCCAAGCAGATGGCCCGTCAGGCCCAAGAAGCCCGCCGTGCCGCGAAACAGAACGGCTTCACCGTTCAGTCTTTGCGCAAGCAGAACCTGATCGACTGACACCGCAGGGGTCAGGCCATCGGCCCGGCCTCCCGGCGTTGCTTCAGCCCCGCCCACGGCTTTGCCACCTGCCAGTGGCCTTGCCAATGGCGGGGCTTTTTTCATGCCGTTGGCGGTTCTTAAGCCCCTCTCCACAGCTGCTTCCGCGCTGCTGTAGCCCCGCAAAAGGCCCCGGGGTGGATCACCTAAAGTCGCCCACAGTTCCCATCTCCTGCCCGAGAGGTTCCTATGGCGCTCGTTCCGCTTCGGTTGCTGCTTGATCACGCCGCCGAGAACGGCTACGGCATCCCGGCGTTCAACGTGAACAACCTGGAGCAGGTGCAGTCGATCATGGAGGCTGCCTACGAGACCGACAGCCCGGTCATCCTCCAGGCCTCCCGCGGCGCCCGCCAGTACGCCGGCGAGAACTTCCTGCGCCACCTGATCCTCGCCGCCGTCGAGACCTATCCCGACATCCCGGTGGTGATGCACCAGGACCACGGCAACAGCCCCGCCACCTGCTTCGGTGCCGCCGCCAACGGTTTCACCTCGGTGATGATGGACGGCTCCCTGATGGCCGACGCCAAGACCCCCGCCAGCTACGAGTACAACGTGGCTGTCACCAAGGAAGTGGTGGATGTGGCCCACGCCATCGGCGTGAGCGTGGAAGGTGAGCTGGGCTGCCTGGGCTCCCTGGAAACCGGCATGGGTGAGGCCGAGGACGGCCACGGCTTCGAGGGCAAGCTCGACCACAGCCAGCTGCTGACCGACCCCGCTGAGGCCGCCGACTTCGTGGCCAAGACCAAGGTGGACGCCCTGGCCATCGCCATCGGCACCAGCCACGGCGCTTACAAGTTCACCCGCAAGCCCACCGGTGAAGTGCTGGCCATCAGCCGCATCGCTGAGATCCACAAGGCCATCCCCAACACCCACCTGGTGATGCACGGCTCCTCCTCGGTGCCCCAGGAGTGGCTGGACATGATCAACAAGTACGGCGGTGCCATCCCCGAAACCTACGGCGTTCCCGTGGAGGAAATCCAGGAAGGCATCCGCAACGGCGTGCGCAAGGTGAACATCGACACCGACAACCGCCTCGCCTTCACCGCCGCTGTGCGTGAAGCCGCCGCCAAGGATCCCGCCAACTTCGATCCCCGCCACTTCAACAAGCCCGCCCGGGCCTACATGAAGCAGGTGTGCCTGGATCGCTACCAGCAGTTCTGGTGCGCCGGCAACGCCAGCAAGATCAAGCAGCGCGACATCAACTACTACGCCGGTCTGTACGCCAAGGGCGAACTCGACCCCAAGACTGCCGTTGCCGCCTGATCAGGCAACAACCGCATGTACCGAGGGCCCGCAAGGGCCCTTTTTTAATGGCGCACGCCACTGGGCACTTGGCCCATCCCAGCCGCCCCAATCAACCGGGAATGCGTAGATCCGGGATGGCACCGGGCAGTGCCGTGGGATCACTGGCACGACCCCGGCGTTTCACCAGCTCATCGAGGGCGCGCTTGAGGTCGCGCTCCATCACGAAGGTGGTGCCATCGGTCACCACCACCCGCGCCAGGGTGGGAATGTCGTTGTTCTTCGACTGGAGGTAGATCGGCTCCACGTAGAGGATGCCGTTGCCCACCGGCAGCACCAGCAGGTTGCCGTGAATCAGGCGGGAGCCCACCCGGTTCCAGAGGCCGAACTGGTAACTGATGGCCGGGTCCTGCTCGATCAGGGCCGACACCTGCTGGGGCCCGAGCAGCAGGCGCTGCTGGGGGAAGCGCACCAACTGCAATTGGCCGTAGAAGGGCGGATCGTTGCGGGCCGCCAGCCAGCCCACCATGTTGGAGCGCTTCAGCGGCGAGAAGGGCAGGAGCAGCACAAACTCCGGCTTGCCCTGGCCGGGAAGTTGCATCGTGACGTGATAGGGCCGCACCGGCACATTGCTGGAGCCGTAGATCTCCAGCGGGATCGACCACACGTCGTCGCCGTTATAGAACGTGCGCACATTGGTGACGTGGTAGCGCAACAACCGTTCGGCCTGAATGTTGAACTGGCTCTGGGGCACCTGAATGTGGGCCAGCAGCTCCTTGGGCATCGCCGCCAGCGGCTGGAACAACTCCGGGAAGGCCCGGCGCCAGGTGCGCAGCACCGGATCCGTTGAATCGCTCACGTAGAGCCACACCCTCCCGTCGTAGGCATCCACCACCACCTTCACCGGGTTGCGGAAATAGCGGATGCCGGCCTTGTTGGCATCCGAATAGGGATAGCTGTGGCTCACGGTGAAGCCGTCGAGCATCCAGTACTGGTGCTGCTTGGGTGAGAACCCCGGGGCGTTGTTGAGCCGCACGGTTACGAGATAGGGCTGGCTCTCAAAGCGCAGGAAGGGCAGCAGCGCCCCCAGTCGCTCATTCACCTGGCGGCGAATCAACAGCTTGGAATCAGGCGTGAGCGAGCCACTGGTGAGCAGCCGCGGCTCCTGCAGATAGAACGCCGCCATCAACCGCAAGGGCAGCGATCCCACCGGGATGCCGGCCTGGCCGTCGTAGCGGGAATAGATGTTGAGGTCGCCGTCGGGGTAATCGAACTCCCGCACCAGCGACGGGGCAATGGCGTAGGGGGCCGGGGCCGAGGAGAAGTAAAGGCGCGGCCGGCCCACCGGCAGCATCTCCTTCACCCGCGGGGTGGCGATCCCCAGCTCGGGAATGCCCTGCACCTTGCCGCTGCGGCCCAGGTCTTTCACAAAGAACAGGGGCAGGCCGTCAGGCCCCACCGCATTCACCGATGACACGGTGAAGCCGTAGCCATGGGTGAACACCAGATGGCGGTTCAACCAGGTGGCAGAGCCCTTGGGCAGGCTGCCGGTGTCGAGTTCCCGGGCGGCGATCAGCACCTGCTGCGAGCCGGTGCGCTGGAGATCGGCGCTGAGGGGATAGCGATCCACCGCCGCGGAGGCGAAGCGGTAGTAGAGCCGCAGCTGCTGGAGCTGGCGGTTGGTGGCCAGCAGGGGCTCGCTATCCCACAGGCGAATGTTGGCCAGGGTGCCCTGGGAAGCCTTGAGATCGGGGGCGGTGATCTGCTGGCGCGGCTCGAGCATCCGCTCCTCCACCGCCTCAAGGCCGAAGGCATGGCGGGTGCCCTCGATGCTGCGCTTGAGGTAAGGGGTTTCCACCGCCAGCTCCCGCGGCTGCACATAGAGCCGTTGCAACAGCGGGGCCACAATCCACTCGGCCACCGGCACCAGCAGGGCCGTGGTAGCCAGGGGCATCAGGCCGGCACGGCGCAGCCAGCCCCGGGGCATCGGCACCAGCAGCCCGATGGCGGTGAACAGCAGCAGCACCGCCAGCAGCAGCCGCAGCGGCAGGCGCACATGCAGATCCACCCAGCCGGCGCCGCTGGCCACGCCGCTGCCCTCCACCATCAGATCGAAGGGAGCCAGCGCGTTGCTCAGCGCCACCACCACAGCCACCACCGCCAGCTGGGGCTGCAGCACCCGCTGCTGCGTGCGGCTCAGGCCCACGTAGCGCAGGTCACTGAGGCTGGTGCCCTCGGTGAGGGTGAGCCACAGGCACCCCGCCAGGCCCACCACCGCCTGGGCGCACACCACGCTGAGCACCAGCCGCAGGGCCGGCAGTTGCAGCACGGTGAAACTGAGGTCGAGGCCGGTGAGGGGATCGGCCTTATCGAAGGGCACCGCCAGCAGGGCCGGCAGCCAGAGGCTCCAGCCCCGGGCCAGGGCGGTGGCGGAGGCCGCCAGGGCAGCAGCCAGGGCGATGCGCAGGGTGGTGAGTGGCCGCAGCAACAATGGCGGCAGCAAGCCGAGCGCCAACCCCAGCAGCAGCCAGGGGGGCAGGTCGGCCAGCACCGGGATGCCGGTGATCACCTGGCCGCTGAAGGGGGCGGTGATGAGGTCGTGGGCCTGCACCATCAGATAGGTGAGGCCCACCGCCAGCAGCACCAGCAGCAGGCCCAGCACCAACACGAGCTGCCACTGCCCCAGCCGTGCGATCGCCCCACTGGGGACGTCTTTCTGTTTGTATTGCTGGCGCAGGCGCCAGCAGCGCTGCAGCTGCTGGAGCTGCAGCGGCACCCCCAGACCCATCACCACCGCGAAGGCGCAAACCTGCAGCAGCCAGCGCCGCAGCAGCATCCCCTGGGCGTTGAACTCACCGAACCAGAGCCACTCGATCGTGAGTCGAGACGCGGCCACCAGCAACAGCACCAGCAGGCCGGCTGCGGCAAGCCAGGCCAGCCAGCGAGCGGGGCGCCAGGCAGCGGCGGAGTGGGGCAGGTTCATCGCCCGAAACTAGACAGAGCAACGGATCAGACAAGCCCCAACGGCTCGAGCAGGCAATAACCGATCCCCAGGATCGGTATTCATTCAGGGATCCGGGGAGCGCTGTTAGCCTCCGATCCATCGCTGGGCGTGAACGTGACGGCAACCCTCTCCCGCTCCACATTCGCCGGCCCCACCTTCACGGGGCTGCGCTGCAAGGAATGCGGCCACGCCTATGAACCCGGCGCCCGCCACGTCTGCGAAGACGTGTGCTTCGGCCCCCTGGAGGTGGTCTACGACTACGAGGCCATCAAGAACCGGGTGAGCCGGGCCACGATCGAAGCCGGCCCCGCCTCGATCTGGCGCTACCGCGACTTCCTGCCGATCGAGGGCGACCCGATTGATGTGGGCACGGGCTTCACGCCCCTGCTCAAGGCCAACAACCTGGCCAAGCGCCTCGGCCTCAAGAGCCTCTACATCAAGAACGACGGCGTGAACATGCCCACGCTGTCCTTCAAGGACCGCGTGGTGAGCGTGGCCCTCACCCGGGCCCGTGAGCTGGGCTTCACCACGGTGAGCTGTGCCTCCACCGGCAACCTGGCCAACTCCACCGCCGCCATCGCCGCCCACGCCGGCCTCGACTGCTGCGTGTTTATCCCCAGCGATCTGGAGCTGGGCAAGGTGCTCGGCACCCTCATCTACAACCCCACCCTGATGGCGGTGAAGGGCAACTACGACCAGGTGAATCGCCTGTGCTCGGAAGTGGCCAACACCTACGGCTGGGGCTTCGTGAATATCAACCTGCGCCCCTACTACTCCGAAGGCTCCAAGACCCTCGGCTACGAGGTGATCGAGCAGCTGGGCTGGGACCTGCCCGACCACATCGTGGCGCCCCTGGCATCCGGCTCCCTGTTCACCAAAATCCGCAAGGGCTTCGACGAATTCATCAAGTGCGGCCTTGTGGATGACAAGCCCGTGCGCTTCAGCGGCGCCCAAGCCGAGGGCTGCAACCCGATTGCCACCGCCTTCCGTGAAGGCCGTGACTTCATCACCCCTGTGAAGCCCAACACCATTGCCAAGTCGATCGCGATCGGCAACCCGGCCGATGGCCCCTATGCCATCGACATCGCCAACACCACCGGCGGCAACATCGCCGATGTCACCGATGCCGAAATCGTGGACGGCATCAAGCTCCTCGCTGAAACCGAGGGCGTGTTCACCGAAACCGCCGGTGGCACCACGATTGCGGTGCTCAAGAAGCTGGTGGAGCAGGGCAAGATCAACCCCGAAGAGCGCACGGTGGCCTACATCACCGGCAACGGTTTGAAGACCACCGAGGCGGTGGTTGATGCCATCGGCCAGCCCTACACGATCGAAGCTCAGCTCGACAGCTTCAACGCCGCCTGGCAGCAGGCCCAGGCCGCCCAAGCTCAGGGCTGAGCCAGGTTCCAGCCAGCACCCACGCACCGTTCAACACCCACACACCCCCATCCATGGCCGTTCAGGTTCTGATCCCCACCCCCCTGCAGAAGTTCACCAACGACGAGGCCAGTGCCTCGGTGGACGCCGCCAGTGTGGATGCCCTGATCGATGCCCTCGATGCCCGCTATCCCGGCCTCAAGGGCCGCCTGTGCGATGAGAGCGGCAAGCTGCGCCGCTTCCTCAACGTGTACGTGAACAGCGAGGACATCCGCTTCCTCGACAACCAGGCCACCGCCCTCAAGGACGGCGACGAAGTGAGCATCGTGCCCGCCGTGGCCGGCGGCTGATCGCTCCAACGATCCACAACAACGGCTCTGCCCTAGCCGTAGCCGTTGCTGCAGGCGTCAACTGCTGGCAACGGCTCAATAGGGTGAATTCATTAGCGGTGAGGTATTGGCATGACGCAGGCACCTCCAGCCACCAAGGCCCTGCTGTTTGATTACCGCCAGGCCGCCAACCCGGTGCGCCGGGGCCTCACAGAACCCATTCCCTACCGCCAGTGGAGCCCGGAGCTGCATGCCTCCGGCCCCAGTGGCGTGATCCCTCTCGACCTGAGCACCGAGCTGGGCACCGAAGGCCCCGCCACCAGCCCTGGCCTGGCGGCCCATTTCGTGCGCATCGCCAACGGCGAGGGGGTGAAGGCGGCCGCACGGGCCACCAGCTCCCTGTTCTTTGTGCTGTCAGGCAGCGGGCGCTGCCGTCGCGGCAGCGCATCGATCGCCTGGCAGCAGGGCGACCTGTTCGTGCTGCCCGCCGGCGACGATCCCCTGCTGGAGGCTGATGCACCCAGCGTTCTCTACTGGGTGAACGACGCCCCGCTGCTCACTTACCTGGGCGTAGAGCCGAGCAAGCCCCGCTTCGAAGCCACCCACTACCCGGCCAGCTGGCTGAAGGCCGAGCTCGAGGCACTTGCCGCCGATCCCAGCAGTGCCCGCAGCAACCGGCTCAGCCTGTTGCTGGCCAACAGCGACCTGCCTGCAACCCGCACCGTGACCCACGTGCTCTGGGCGATGTTTGGCATGGTGCCCCCCGGCGACACCCAGGCGCCCCATCGCCATCAGTCGGTGGCCCTGGATCTGATCATCGATTGCCAGCCCGGCTGCTACACGCTGGTGGGCACCGAGCTCAATGACGACGGCACGATCCGCAACCCTCAGCGGATCGACTGGCAGGCAGGCGGGGCGTTCATCACCCCTCCTGGACACTGGCATTCCCACGTGAACGAGAGCGGCAGCACCGCCTTCCTGCTGCCGATTCAGGACGCGGGCCTGCAGACCTACCTGCGCAGCCTCGACATCCGCTTTGCGGGTTGATCAACCTCGATGAAGTTCAAGCTGAAGCCCCCGCTCCAACCCCAGCCGCCACGGCCTGGGGTTGGCGGGATCCCTCGAAGTGCTCCACCAGCTGGCGGAACGCATCACCCTCGATCGTTTCCTCCACGATCAAGCGCTCCACCAGCTCATCCATCAGCTCCCGGCGGGGGCGCAGCAGTCTGACCGCCTGATCCAGGGCGTTCTGCGCCAACTGGCGCACCTGGGCGTCGATGCGGTTGCCCGTTTCACGGGAGTAGTGGGGTTCCTGGCGCAACCAATCGCGGCCCAGGAACACCTCGCCGTGATCCCCCTCCAGGGCCACCGGGCCCAGGCTGGAGAAGCCGTAGCGGGTCACCATCTCGCGGCAAATGCGGGTCACCATCTCGAGATCGCCGGCAGCGCCCTGGGTGACTTCACTGGGGCCATACACCACCAGCTCCGCAGCCCGACCGCCCAGGGCCACCACGAGCCGGGCCCGCAGGTACGCCTTACTGATCAAGCCGGAATCGAGGATCTCCTCATCGGGCATGGTGCGGGCGAAGCCACCAATGCCACCGGCCCGGGGCAGCAGGGTCACCTTGTCGAGCTTGTCGGCGTGGGGCTCCAGGGTGGTGAGCAGGGCATGGCCCACCTCGTGATAAGCGATCAGGCGCTTCTTGGCCGAGTCCTGCAGGGGCGCAGCGGTGAGCCCCATCGTGATCCGCTCCAGGGCATCACTGAGGGCCTGGTCATTGATCTGGCTCTGCTCCCGGCGGGCGGTGAGGATCGCGGCCTCATTGAGCAGGTTGGCCAGATCGGCGCCGGAGAACCCCGGGGTGCGACTCGCCCAGTCGGAGAGGTTCACCGTGTCGGCCAGGGGGCGGGTGCGGGCGTGCACCGAGAGGATCTCTTCACGCCCGCGGCGATCGGGCAGATCCACGTGGATGCGGCGATCGAAGCGACCCGGACGCATCAGGGCCGCATCGAGCACATCGGCCCGGTTGGTGGCGGCCAGCAGGATCACCCCGGAATTGGGCTCGAAGCCGTCCATCTCGGTGAGCAGCTGGTTGAGCGTCTGCTCGCGCTCGTCATTGCCGCCGCCGATACCGGCGCCGCGTTGGCGGCCCACGGCATCAATCTCGTCGATAAAGATGATGCAGGGCGCCTTGGCCTTGGCCTTGCGGAACAGATCCCGCACCCGGCTAGCCCCCACCCCCACAAAGAGTTCCACGAACTCCGAGGCGGCCATCGAAAAGAAGGGCACCCCGGCCTCCCCGGCGATGGCGCGGGCCAGCAGGGTTTTGCCGGTGCCCGGCGGGCCCACCAACAGCACCCCCTTGGGAATGCGGGCCCCCACGGTGGTGAAGCGCTCGGGCTCCTTCAGGAAGGTCACCACCTCCTGAAGCTCTTCCTTGGCCTCGGCGATGCCGGCCACGTCTTCAAAGCGCACCGCCGGAGCACCTTCCGGCTGGATCCGCGGCTGGCTGCGGCCGAAGCCCATCGCCTTGTTGGCCACCTGGGCGGAGCGGCGGATCAGTACGGCGAGGGCTGCAAACAGCAGCAGCACCAGCAGACCGTTGGCCACCAGGCCGGCGAGCATCGCCTCGGAGCGGTCGTCGCGCACGCTCAATGGCACGCGCGCCTTCTCCGCCGTGCGCAGCAGCAGTTGGTCGTTGTTGAACACCGCCACCGCCACCGAACCGCCATCACGCAGGCGGGCCTGCACCTCGCGGCGGGCCGGCGACAGCACCAGATCCTTCACCTCGCCCTTCTCAATCTCCTGCAGCAGCTGGCTGTAAGAGAGGGAAGGACCTTGATTTCCCAGTAATCCAGTGCTGCGCTGATCAGCTGAATCCGCGGGTTTCTGCGGTGATTCAGGCTTGCTGGATGCGGCGCCAGTTGCTTCCGAAACGCTGCTGCTCACTGGGTTCCGGCTTTGAATCGAGCTTAGCGATTTGACGAAAGGCAAGTTGCAAGCGGATGATCTTGGTTTGGCTGCGAGTGATCGGGGATGGCTGTTCCCAAGAAGAAAACCTCCAAAGGCAAGCGCAATCAGCGCCATGCCACCTGGAAGGGCAAGGCTGCCGTGGCAGCTCAGAAAGCTCTCTCCATCGGTAAATCAGTGCTGAGCGGCCGCGCCCAGGGCTTTGTCTATCCGGTGAGCGAAGAGGCTGAAGACGGCGAGAGCTGAGGCTCGCCTTCAGGCTTCAGGGCTGAACCAGTTGCGCAGGCAGCGCCGCCGGCCGTCGATGACGGCGGCGGCGTTTGCGTGGGTGAGCAATGGATCTTGGTAGAGCGTCGGCGGCAGGGAAGCCAGGGTGGCCCGCACCATGGCGGCCACGGCAGCAGCCCCGAGCGCTCCACCGCCCCTGCGGCGCTGCCGCGCTTCGGCCTGCAGCCGCCAGCGCAGCGGCAGCCGCCAGGAGCTCGGATGCAGCACCCACAGACCATCCACCAGCCCCAGGGCCGGATCTCCGAGCGGTGCATAGGCCGCCAGGGCCTGGTCCCAGTGGGGCAGCCAACGCAGCTCCTCAGGCGTCAGCGGGCCCGGCGCTGACACCCCATCCAGCAACGCCAGCTGCTGGGGCAGGGCGTTGCCCAGGCTGCGGCAGCCCAGCAGCCACCCCTCCAGCACCACCGCCTGCGCAAGGAGGGTCTCCTCACCGCAGCGATCCCCCTGGCCGTCCCGCAGGGTCTTGTCAAAACGGGGCAGCACCAGCGGCCCTCCTGCCTTCCACTCCTGCAGTCGCTCAATCAGCAGCGCCGTGTCGTGGCTGCCGGGGGGCACCCGGCTCACCCCGAAGGGATTGCCGGCCATGGCCCGGCAACGCTCCTGCCAGGGCAAATAGGCATCGTCGATGCTGGCCACCGCCAACCGCAGCTCCACGAGGGGGGCCCGCTCCAGTAGGCAGCGCGCCAGGCTGCTCTTCCCAGCCCCCACTGGCCCGTTGAGGGCGATGAGCGGGCGCTCACCGGCTGCCGCCAGCGTGCGCAGGCGCTCCAGCAGTGGCAGGGCAAAGCCCTGGAGCAGCGAGGGCTGCAGCAGTCCCGCGGGATCGCTCATGTGCCCAACTTGAAGGCTTCAAGCACCACCGCGTACACCAGGCCGATGCGCAGGTTGTCGGCAAGCTGCCAGCCCAGGGGGGGTGCCTGCCCATCCGGCAGGGGCGGCAGCACCCTGGTGCGCAGACGCACCACCAGCTCCAGCAGCAGCACCAGCGCCAGCACAAAGGAGGGCCTGCCACCAGGGAAGCGCACCACCACATAGGCGGTCACAGTGCCGCCGGCATAGAACCCCAGCAGCAGCGCCAGCAGCAGCGCGCTGCGCCGGCGCCAGCTGCCCTGGAACGGGCCTAGCAGGCTGCGGGAGAGGGCCGTGGCCAGGCGCTCGAAGCGCGTGGGCTGGCGGGGGAGCTGCACCATCGCGATCAGAAAGCTCCGGCCTGCAGCTGTTGCAGATAGCTCAGCGTGACCCCGCCGCCACCGCAAGCCGGGCCGCGGGCCACGCGGCCGTCCGCACCCAACCCCTCCACCACGGCAGTGGCCAGGGGAAAGGTGGCCAGCAACTCGCGCCGGCCGTAGTGGCTGAGGGTGATCACGCAGGTCAAGCCGGCGCCTACCGCCGCCTGGAGGCCATTCCCGGAGTCTTCAATAGCCACGGCCGCCGCTGCCGGCAGGTCAAGGCGCTCCAGGGCCTGGCGATAGCCCTCGGGATCGGGCTTCTTGCGCTGCACGTCGTCGCCGCACACCCACAGCTCAAACGCTTCGGCCAGATCCCCCAGGCAACGGCGGGCCAGGGCCTCCACGGCAGGCCGGCCGCTGGTGGTCACGATCGCCTGGCGCAGGCCTGCCCCTGCAGCGGCGGTGATCATCTCGGCCACACCGGGTCGCAGGCTGAGTTCTCCGGCCTCCACCAGGGCGGCGTAGTGCTGCTGTTTGGCGCGCTGCAACGCCTCCACCTCATCAGCGGCCGGCACTTCGCCCCGCAGCTGGGTGAGCCCGGCGGTGATCCGTTCGCGGCCGCCGGTCACCTGCAGCAGTTCGCCGTAAAGCTCGCGGTCCCAATGGAGGGGGATGCCGGCGTCAGCGAAGGCTCGGTTGAAGGCGCGGCGATGGCCGTCGCGCTCGGTTTCAGCCAGGGTGCCGTCCACATCCCAGAGCAGGGCCTGAAGCGGTGGGCTCAACGCAGGGCATCCGGCAGGGGGCAACGCTAGGGCTGGCCGTGGGGCGAGGGCACCGCACAATGGCTCAAGCCCCGCAGGCCCCCGCTGCTCCACCTCAAGCCCGAGCAACGCTGGCAACTGCCCGCTCCCCTCGCTGACCCGGAGGGCTTTCGCCGCTCGCTGGGGCCCGAGCTCATCCGCCTGCTGCCGCCTGAGCTGGCGATGCTGCTGCAGCGGCGCGGTCACGTCACTCCCGAGGCCATCCAGCAGCTGCTCGAGCCGCCGGCCGCCCCATCGCCCCGCCGCCACTTCCCCGGTCTGGCGACCGCCAGCGAGCGGCTGATCCGCTGCTGCCGCAATGCCGAGGCCGTGGCCATCTGCGGCGACTACGACGCCGACGGCATGACCAGCACGGCCCTGCTGGTGGGGGTGCTGGAGCGGCTCGGGGCCAGACCCGTGGCTGCCATCCCCAGCCGCCTCGACGATGGCTACGGGCTCAATGCCGCCATGGTGGAGCGGCTTGCCGGCGACGGGGTGCGCCTGCTGGTCACGGTGGACAACGGCATCGCCGCCGCTGAAGCCCTGGAGCGCGCCCAGCAGCTGGGGGTGGAGGTGATCGTCACCGACCACCACACCCTGCCGGCCGAGCTGCCGCCGCTGCTGGCCCTGCTGCACCCGGCCACCACCCCCGAACACTCTCCTTACCGGGGATTGGCCGGGGTAGGTCTGGCCTACGTGCTCGCCGCCGACCTCTGCCGCCAGCTGCGCCGCAAGGACGGCCTGCAGGTGGCTCTCGATCTGTTCTGCATCGGCACTATCGCCGACATGGCGCCCCTGGTGGGGGTGAACCGGCGCTGGCTGCTGGAAGGGTTGCCCCGCCTGGCCCAGAGCCCCCTGCCGGGATTGCAGGCCCTGATGCAGGTGGCGGGTCTGGGGGAAGGGCCGGTGGATGCCCAGTCCGTGGGCTTCCAGATCGCACCGCGCATCAATGCGGTGGGGCGCCTCGGGGATCCGGCCCTGGTGGTGGAGTTACTCACCACCGACGACTTGGCGCGGGCCCTGGATCTGGCGCGGGAGTGCGAGACCCTCAACCGCCAGCGCCGCGAGCTCTGCCAGGCCATCGAAGCTGAGGCGCTGGCCCTGATCGAAGCGGATGGGGAGGGGCGATCGCCCTTCGTGCTGCTGGCGCAGGGCCACTGGCACCACGGCGTGATCGGCATCGTGGCGGCCCGGCTGATGGAGCGGTTCGGCGCACCGGTGGCCCTGCTGGCTGGCGAGGGGAACGGCCGGCTGCGGGCCTCGGTGCGGGCGCCGCGCGGCTTTGCCGTTGATCAGGCGCTCACGAGCTGCGGCGAGCTGCTGGAGCGCTTCGGCGGCCATCCAGCCGCCGGCGGATTCACGGTGCGGGCCGAGAAGGTGGCCGAACTGCACGAGCAGCTCAACGGTATCGCCCAGGAGTGGCAAAGCCGCAGCGGCGCCGGCGTACCGGTGGAGCCGGAGGTGCTGCTACCCCTAGAGCGGATTGATCTGGGCTTCTGGCAGGCACTGGAGCGCCTGGAGCCCTTTGGCATCGGCCATCCCCAGCCCCTGTTCTGGAGCAGTGGCTGCCGGGTGGAGAACCAGAAGCTGCTACGCGGCGGCCACCTCCAACTGCAGCTGGCCCAGGGCGGCAGCCGGTTGCGGGCCATCGCCTGGCGCTGGGACGACACCAACCCGGTGCCGCCCGTGGTGGATGTGGCCTACCGCCTGCGTCGCGACGAGTGGCAGGGAGAACGGCGGCTGCAGCTGGAGATTGCGGCCCTGCGCGCCTCGGTCACGGGGGTTGATGGGCAGGGGGAAGTGGTGCTCAAGAGGCGAGAGCGCACCTACTGGTGCCGCCGCCAGGGGGACGGACTGGTGATCCGCAATGCGGCAGGCACGGAGATCCACCAGGGGCTGGACCAGGAACCCGAGGAAGCCAGCCACCCCTACGTGCGAGCCCTGCTGCAGGATGCCGCCCTGGCCCTGGGCCTGGCGGCCTGATCACCGCCTCCCTCCCTTATTCCGAGCTCCTGTGACCCGGCACCTGCGCCACCCCCTCGCCCTGCTGCTGCAGCTCACGGTGCTCGGTGCCCTGGTGGGCCTGGCCTGCTGGCCGCTGAACCGCATCGATCAGTGGCAGGACAGCCTGCTGGCCCTGCTCCCCGGCTTCAGCGACCGGCCCTGGACGCTGTCGAGCGTGCTGGTGGCCGCCTCGCCGCTGGTGGTGATGCCCCTGCTCCTGCGGCTGCAGAGCGGGCGGCTGAGATCCGGAGCTGGCTCCGGAATCCCCCAAACCATGCTCAGCCTCGAGCATCCCGAGCGGGCGGCAGTGTTGCTGGGGCCCGTGGCCACGATCGCCCGGCTGGCGCTGTGGACCGCGGCCAGCCTCGCCCTCTTTCCCCTGGGGCGGGAGGGCCCGGTGGTGCAGGTGGGTGCCACCGTGGCCCATGCCTTGCGCCAACGCTTCCCCCGCTGGCTGCCCGCCCTCTCCAACAACCAGGTGCTGGCCATCGGGGCCGGCTCCGGCCTAGCCGGCGGGTTTAACAGTCCGCTGATGGGGCTGGTGTTTGTGATGGAGGAGCTCACGGGCCGCTTCCAGCTCACCGTGATCTGGCCCGGCGCGATCGTGTGCGTGGCAGCGGCCCTGGTGAGCAACCTGGGGGGCATCGGCCTGTTCCCCCTGGGGCTCACCAATGCCCTGGTGCCCGAGCCTGTTCAGCTGCTCTGGGCTTTGCCTCTGGGAATCGGCGGCGGGCTGCTGGGGGGCCAGTTCGCCCGGCTCCTGGTGGCCAGCACCGCCTGGCTCAAACCGCGGGTGGCCCGTCAACCTGTGGCCTGGGGCCTGCTGCTGGGGGCCGGCCTAGCCGCCCTGGCCCTGCTCAGCGGCGGCTGGAGCGGCGGCGATGGAGAAGCCCTAATGCGCCACATGCTGGCGGGCTCTCCCCCCCAGCCCGTGCCCGGCTCACCGCTGGGCGCCCTGGGTTGGGTGCTGGTGATTGGGGCCCGGCTCGTGGCTCCGGTGCTGGCGCTGGCGGCAGGCGTGCCCGGCGGCCTGATCGATCCGGCCTTCAGCCTGGGGGCCGTGTTCGGAAGCGGGCTGCTGGAACTGCTCGGCGGCTCCAGCGCCCTGGGCTTGGCGTTGGGCATGGCCGCCGGACTGGCCGGGGCCACCCAGCTGCCGCTCACCACCGTGCTGTTTGCGATGCGCATGGCTGGCGATTCCCAGTGGCTCTGGGGTTTGCTGCTCAGCGCGGTGCTCGGCGCCTATGTGGGGCGGAGCCTGCAGGCCAAGCCCGTGTATCACGCTCTCACTGAGATCGGCGAAGCCCCCAGCCCCAGTTGAACAACGAGGGCCAAGCAGCTAAAGCAAAAACCCCCCGGCTCCTGCCAGTGAAGGAGCCGGGGGGTTTTCATCTGGAGATGCAGCCCTGAATCAGAGGGCGCCGCGGCGATAGAACAGGATGAAGATCACGGCAGGGCCGGCCAGGGTGATCAGGGCCAGGGCGGCGAAGTTGGCGATCAGATGAAAGTCGATGCCCATAGCTGCGTCTGCGAATGATGGCGCTGGCGGAACATTAATCACCGATCTGACAGCTCTTGCGCTCCCGTCCCGGCCTCTGTGACGGCTTGTCACAGCGCTGGGCCGGCCCGCTGGCAGAGCTGCGTGTCTGAATAGACGTTCACACGCCCCAGCCCGATGGCCTGCACCCGCACCACGTGGCAGTGCATCAGCGGCTGCGGGGCCTGCTGCCGGCTTGACCCGGCCGAACGGGGTGAGGCCCTCGACGCCCTCAGCCCTGAGGAACGCGAGCGATACCTCTCGATGGTGGGCCCCGATGGCTGGTGCATCCACTTCGACACCGGCGGCCGGCGCTGCCGCATCTACGAGGAGCGGCCCTCGTTCTGCCGGGTGGAGAACCTGATCCAGCTGTTCGGCGAGCCGGAGGACGCGCCCGGGGCTGAGCCGATCGACGGTGATGCCATGGCCATCGCCTGCTGCAAGCAACAGATCCGCAGTGAATTCGGCGGTCGTGGCAGGGTGATGCGGCGATTCCTGCGGGCCATCCGCCGCCAGCCATGAGCGACGCCAGCGACGCCCCAGCCTCCAGCGAGGGCCAGCGCTCCGGCACCTGGGGCGCGGCCTTCCTCACCACCTTCACCACGGTGTTCCTGGCGGAACTGGGCGACAAAACCCAGCTGGCCGCCCTGCTGCTCTCCGCCCAGTCGGGCCGGCCGGGTCTGGTGTTCCTGGGGGCCTCGATCGCCCTGATCTGCTCGAGCCTGGTGGGGGTGCTGCTCGGCCGCTGGCTGGCCCGGGTGATGCCGCCCCAGCAACTGGAGCGCCTGGCCGGAATCCTGATGGTGGCCCTGGGCCTGTGGCTGGGCCGTCAGGCGGTGCTCAACCTCGCCCCCATGCCCAACGCCCTGCCCCTCGGCTGATCGCCCCTCCAGCCCATGCCCGCTCTCTCCCTCGATCTCGGCCTGCTGGCCTCCACCTTCGCCACGGTGTTCCTGGCGGAGCTGGGCGATAAAACCCAGCTGGCGATCGTCACCATCAGCGGCACCTCCCCACGGCCGGGGGCGGTGTTTGCCGGCAGCTCCCTGGCCCTGGTACTGGCCAGCCTGCTCGGGGCGGCCGCCGGCGGCTCCCTCTCTGCCGTGATCCCCACGGATGCCCTGCAGCTGGCGGCCTCGGTGGGCTTTCTGATCATTGGAATCCGGCTGGTCCTCAAGGCCGGTCAGGAAGAAGTTGAGGGCGAAACTGCAAACACCCAGGGAGAGTCTTCCGTCGATCCCTAAACTCAATCCATTCGGTGCAGGTGTTCGGGACATCGCTTCGGTCCCGACATTGGTCTTGCCCATCAGAGGTGCTGCCCTTCTGCCGGTCTCGCCCCGCAACCGATCCACCGCCCGATGCCCTCTGGGGCCCACCGGTGGTCACTGAACGCGTTCCACTTCGCCCCAGCCGCCACCGCCGATGAAGTTCACGGTCGCCGACCTTCTCGACCAGCTTCCCGCCAACGAGGCCCTACCGGTGGCCAAGCTCGAGAAGGCCCTGGGGCTCACCACCAAACTCGACAAAGACCAGCTGCGCATCGGCGTGGAGGGCCTCACCCGGCTGGGCCTGCTCGACACCACCGAAGCGGGTCTGCTGCGCCGCGAGGATCCCGAGCTGATCCCGGCCCGGTTGCGCTGCTCCAGCAAGGGCTTCTGCTTTGCCCTGCGGGAAGACGGCGGCGAAGACATCTATATCCGTGACAACCAGCTCAACCACGCCTGGAACGGCGACCGCGTGCTGGTGAAGGTGACCCGCGAAGGGGGCCGCCGCCGCTCGCCTGAAGGTGGCATTCAGTGCATCCTTGAGCGCAGCACCACCACCCTGCTGGCCCAGGTGGAGCAGCAGAGCGACCGGGTGCTGGCCACCCCCCTCGACGACCGCCTGCTCACCGCCGTTGAGCTGCCCTCGGCCGACGCCAGCTACGTGGATGCGGAGCAGAACTCGGTGGTGGAAGTGGCGATCGACCGCTATCCCGTGGGCCAGTTCCCCCCTCAGGGCCATGTGGCCCGCAGCCTGCCGGTGAATGGCGGCGAAGCGGCCGACCTGGACCTGCTGTTGGCGAAGCACCACCTCAGCCAGCGGCCTGCTGCTCCCCGCGCCACCCTCAAGGCCCTGGCCGATAAGGACCGGGTGGATCTCACCCACCTGCCGGCCCTGATCGTGGAGGGATGGAGCGGCAAGGAGGCTCCAGGTCTACCGGCCCTCACCCTGGAAGCGCGCGACGGCGGCCACACCCTCTGGGTGCACAGCCCCGCCATCGCGGAGCGGGTAGGCAGCGGCACCGCCCTCGATGGATGGTTACGCCAGCAGGCCGATGCCCTCTGCGTGGGGCGACAGTGGCTGCCGCTGCTGAGCGCCAACCTGGCCAAGGCCGCCGCCTTCAAGGCCGGCGAAAGCCAGGCCGCAGTGTCGGTTGCTCTGGAGCTGGATGCCTCCGGTGCCCTGGAGCACTTCCGCTTCTGCCGCAGCCTGATCAAGCCCGTGGGCAGCGTGGATGCGGCCGCCCTTGAGGCCCTGGCCGAGCGCAAGCCCAAGAGCCGCACCACCCCGGCGGCGCTGAAGGCGCTCAAGGATCATCTGAGCCAGCTGGAGGGGCTGGTTGCCCTCACCGGCACGCTGCGCCAGCGCCGTCTGGCGACCGGCTCCCTGGATCTGAATCTGCCGCTGCCGGCGATCGACACCCTGGGCGATCTGGTGGTGGGCACCCCCGATGGGGCCCTGGAGGGGTGGTTCGTGCAGCGCGGCGACACCGAGCCCATGGCCCTACTGCGGGAAGCGATCCTGCTGGCCGACCAGGCCGCCGGCCGCCACTTCAAGGCCCTGGAGCTGCCGGCGATCTACGCCACCAACGCCCCGGCCGATCCCGCCGACCTCAACGAGGTGGCCCGCGCCGCCCTGGCCCTGGAGATCCCCCTCGCGCTGGATGAAGAGGGCGACGCCAGCGCTGCCGAACTGGCCGCCGCCTTCTCCAGCACCGACCGCAGCCGGCCTCTGCAGCAGCAACTCAAGGCCGTGATCAGGCCCGTTCAGCTCAGCGCCACCCCCGGTGCCAACGCCTTGGCTGGCCAGCTCGACGGCGAGGAAGCCGCCTTAGCGCCGCTCTGCTGCCCCACCCTCCACTACGCCGACCTATGGAACCAGCAGCAGTTGGTGCTGCTGCTCAGCGAGGGCAAGGACCGCCCCAGCGTGCGCCACAAAACCTGCGTGGATCTCACCTCCGATGCCTGCCACGGCCAGATCGACTGGCCGCTGCTGGCACCGAGCCTGCTCACCCCCTCCCGCGACGCCCTGGCCCAGGGACTGGTGCAGCGTCTCAACAGCCGCAGGCGCTTCCAGGGTGAGCTCCAGGCCGATGTGCTGGCCATGGCCCAGGCCCGCCATGCCGAGCCCCTGGTGGGCCAGGTGCTGCCGGGTGTGATCAGCGGCGTGCAGAGCTATGGCTTCTTTGTGGAAGTGCCCCCCTCCAACGTGGAGGGCCTGGTGCACGTGAGCTCTCTCAAAGACGACTGGTACGAGTACCGCTCACGGCAGAACCGCCTGGTGGGCCGCAAGAACCGCCGGACCTACATGCTGGGCGATGCGGTGGAGGTGGAGATCCAGAAGGTGGATGCCCTGCGCCACCAGATCGATCTGGCCGTGGTGCTGCCCGAGGGTTACGAGGCCGACGATGGCGCCGATGAGTCGCCCGACGATGACCATAACGACGCTCCGCTGAACGAGGCCTGATCGATGCAAGGGGAAGGGACGCTGCCGATGGTGCTGGCGGTGTCCGGCGCCTCGGGCCAGCCCCTCGCTCAGCGGGCGCTCCAACTCCTGCTGGAGGCCGGTGAAACCGTGGAGCTGATCACCAGCCGCGGTGCCATCACGGTGTGGCAGGCGGAGCTGGGCATCCAGGTGCCCGGGGATCCCGAAGCCCAAGAGCAATTCTGGCGCGAGCGCACGGGCGTGGGCAGCGGTACCCTGCGCTGCCACCGCTGGAACGACCAGGCCGCACCAATCGCCAGCGGCAGCCATCGCACCCGGGGGATGGTGATCCTGCCCTGCTCGATGGGTGCGGTGGGCCGGATTGCCGCCGGCGTGGCAACGGATCTGCTGGAGCGGGCCGCCGATGTGCACCTCAAGGAGGCGCGGCCCCTGGTGATCTGCCCGCGCGAATTGCCCTGGAGCCTGGTGCACTTGCGCAATCTCACCGCCCTGGCCGAGGCCGGTGCCCGCATCGCCCCGCCAGTGCCGGCCTGGTACCACCAGCCCCGCAGCATTGAGGAGATGGTGGATTTCCTGGTGATCCGCACCCTGGATCTGCTCGGCTACGAGGTTGGCGAGCTGCGCCGTTGGCAGGGGCCGGTGGGCCAGCCAGGATGACCTCCGTGCTCCGCCGCCTGCTGCTGCTCCCTGTGCTGGCGCCCCTGGTGGCGGTGGCAGCCCTGGCCCTGCTCAATCCCCGGCCGGCGGTGGCCCTGCGCCTGCTCACCTGGACCAGCCCGGCCCTACCCATCGGTAGCTGGCTGGCCATCGCCGTGGCCGGCGGCGGCCTGATGAGCGCGGCCGCCACGACCGCCGCGCTGCAGACCCCCTCCGCGCTGCGCCGTCAGGTGCGGATGAGCACCGGCGCCCGCAGCCCCGAGCCCGAACCGGTGGGCCGCCGCAGTGCCTGGCCCGAGCCGAGCCCCTCGGCCACGGCCGGCCCCCAGCGCCCCCCGGGTGCCCCGCCCCCCACGGTGGAGGTGCCGTTCCGGGTGATCCGCAAGGGCGCCGCGAGCAGCAAGGCGGCCGAGCCCGCCGCCCCAGCCCCGGCCCCGGTGGCCAGCGCCGTGGGGGATGGCTGGAGCGAGGCGCCCAGCGACGACTGGTAGCGCTTGTGGTGGTAACCCTGCCGCGGGGAGCCGTCCCTAAAGTCAGCCGACCCTCCAGCCCCCGCCGTGCCGGACAGCGACACCGCCAACCAGGCTGCCGCCCAGGCCAACCCTGAGGCCGCCGGCGCCAAGCCGGCACCCAAGGCCAAGCCCCCCGCCCCTGAAGACAAGCCCTTTGCCGAGTTCGTGCCCCAGCTGCTGCTGCCGGCCCTGGCCAAGGAGATCCAGAGCTATGGCGGGCCGGAGCCGGAGCTGAGCTTCGAGCAGGGTCCGATGCCTGTTGTGGGCTCCACCTGCTGGATGCTGCGCGGCAGCCTGCCCGGCAGCCGGCGCTTCTGGCTGTGCTTCACGGCCGACGACATCAGTTCCGCCAAGACCATCGCGGTGGCTGAGGCCGGCGCCGAGCCCAGCCTGCTGGAGTCGTTTCTGATCGACGAGAAGAAGATCACCCTGGCCCTGCTGGTGTCGCGGCTGGTGCAGCGCCTCAACGGCCAGAAGTGGCTCGGCCCCAACTAGTTCACAACCGCGCTCGACCAACGGTGGCGGCCCCTACGATGCAGCCACATCCGTAGTTGTGCCGCTCGATGGTGCCTCCCGCCACAGCCACCGCTCCTACTGCCACCGGCGTCGCACCGGTTGTGGGCACCCCTGACGCCCCGGCGATCAAGGACCCGGTGAAGGACACGATCCTTACCCCGCGCTTCTACACGACGGATTTCGACGCCATGGCGGCGATGGATCTCCGTCCTAACGAGGCCGAGCTGGAGGCCATCTGCGAGGAGTTCCGCAAGGACTACAACCGCCACCACTTCGTTCGCAACGAGGAGTTTGAGGGCGCCGCCGACAAGCTCGACCCCGAAACCCGCCGGGTGTTCGTGGAGTTCCTCGAGCAGAGCTGCACCTCCGAGTTCTCCGGCTTCCTGCTTTACAAGGAGCTGAGCCGTCGCATCAAGGAGAAGAACCCTCTGCTGGCCGAGTGCTTCGCCCACATGGCCCGCGATGAGGCCCGCCATGCCGGCTTCCTCAACAAGGCGATGAGCGATTTCGGCCTGCAGCTCGATCTCGGCTTCCTCACCGCCAACAAGGCCTACACCTTCTTCAAGCC
>CAIOXF010000049.1 GCA_903862155.1 uncultured cyanobacterium
GCCCGATCCAGGCTGCACCCGTCAGCGTGGATGAGGATGCACGGCCCACGTCCCGGGTGACTGGTGAGGGCGTCAGCGCCGGTCTCAAGATCACCGGCGATGACTGGGACCGAGGTGAGCGTGTCACCGGCACCGAAGGTGTTTCGGCCCGCCGCCGCAACCCCACCCGTCCCGGTGGCCAGATGTCGGCTATGCCCAGCTTCCAACAGCCCAAGCGCAACCAGGACGTGCCCGAGCCCGTGAGCCGCGTCACCGGCTCCAGTGGCAACACCACCGCCGGCTCCCTGATCACCGTATCCGGCGGCGCCCGCGGCTGATCGAACCATGCCTCGCCCCTCACGCAACGCGGTGAGGCCCCTGGCTCCGACGGCGCCCCGACGCCGTCCGGGCTTGGTGGTTGACGCCGCCCAGCCAGACCCCACCACCCCTGAAGCCGGTGCCACGGCCGTGCCCCTTCGTGGCACCCGTGCCCGGGCCGTACTGCAACAACAGCAGGCCCGCCGCGATTCCCCCAATCGCAGCCGTGCCATGCGCGGCAGTCGCACCCGCGAGCGGCCCACCACTCCTGCGACCAGCAGCCAAGCTGCGCTCCCAAGCCGAGCTGCTCGCACCAGCCGGCCTGTTCGCAGCAACGGCACCTTCCACCCGCTCACCGATCGCGCCACCAACGACGCGCTCCACGTCTACGAATCCGGCGTTAAGCAGGCATTCGACCGGATCGTGCCGGTGCTGAAACACCTCTCTGCGCTGCAGCATGAGGCCGATTTTGTGGAGAGGGCCCAGCGGATTGCCCGGGATGAACTCGGCTACGAGCTCCCCCAGCACATCCTGGAAACGGCCTGGGTGAGCCAACTCGACATGCGCACCCTGTTCGCCTGGTGCGTGTTCGAGGCCTACGAACAAACCAGCGCTGCGTTCTTCAACACCGATCCGCTTGGTGGCAAACCCGGCAGCCCTTCAGCTGAAGCCTTCGACAGCTTCCTGCTGTCGTGTGGGTTCCACCTGCTGGACATCACCCCCTGCGCCGACGGACGCCTGGCCCATGCCATCGCCTACGGCCTACGCATCCCGTTCAGCTCCGTGCGCCGCCGTCCCCATGCCGGCGCCCTGTTCGACGTGGAGAACACGGTGAACCGCTGGGTGAAAACTGAGCATCGCCGTTACCGCGAGGGCGTGCCCAACCCCGCCCACGCCGACACCCGCTACCTGAAGGTGGTGCTTTACCACTTCAGCTCTAAAGACCCCAGCCACGAAGGTTGCGCCGCCCACGGCAGCAACGATGAGCTGGCCGCCAACTGCGGCCTCTCACGGCTCAAGGATTTCCAGCAGGCGGTGCAGAACAGCTTCTGCTGCGGCGCCTCGGTGGATCTGCTGCTGATGGGCATCGACACCGACACCGACTCCATCCGGGTACATGTGCCCGGCATGGACGGCAGCACCAACCTGGAGCGCTGGCTCGACGCCCAAGAGGTGTATGACGCCACCCGCGGCCTTGATGCCGCAGCGGCCCGGGAGCGCATTCAGCAGCTGGTGCAACAGGCAGCGGCCTCCACCCCCGATCCGGGGATGGTGCAGCTGGTGGCCCGTCTACTGGAGAACAACATCTCCCAGATCGACTATGTGCGCCAGTTCCACGGCGCCAGCTACAGCGATGCGGGCCACGCCGAGCGCTTCATCGGTGTAGGAATCGGCTTCAAGGAGATCCACCTGCGCAACCTCACTTACTTCGCCTACATGGACACGGTGGAGGAAGGAGCCCCCGACCTCGACGTGGGCGTGAAGATCTTCAAGGGCCTGAACGTGAGCCGCGGCCTGCCGGTGCCGGTGGTGGTGCGCTTCGACTACCACGGCCAGGTGCCCGGGGCGCGCGAACGGGCCATCCGCAACTGCCAGCGGGTGCAGGCCGCCATCGAAAACCGTTACCGCGACCTGTTTGAACAAGGCCAGCTCCATGCCCTGCTGACCATCCGCGACCAGGACCGCCACATCCCGGCCGAGGCGGTAGGTTCCACGATCGTGTTCCCGAGCCAAGGAGGGCACTGAGATGCTGATCTGCAAAGTGCTCAAGCCCCTGGTTTCCACCAATCGGATCCCCGATTTCGAACACAAACATCTGCAGGTGGTGCTCGATGGCAGCACCAAAAAGGTGGCCGTCGATGCCGTGGGTTGCGTTCCCGGCGACTGGGTGATCTGCGTGGGCAGCTCGGCAGCCCGCGAAGCGGCCGGCAGCAAGTCGTATCCCAGCGATCTCACGATCGTGGGAATCATCGACCACTGGGATCCGGAGGCCGGCAAGTAATGGAAATCATGCAGGTCACCGGCTCCATCGTGTGCACCCAGCGCGTGGGCGGCCTCGACCACATGAACCTGCGCGTGCTGCGCAACGCCAAGGGCAAGATCAGCGTGGCGGTGGATCCAGTGGGTGCCTCACCCGGCAACTGGGTGTTCACCGCCAGTGGCTCCGCCGCGCGGTTGGCGTGCCCCGATCCCACCGTGTTCACCGATCTCACGATCGGCGGAATCATCGATTTCTGGGAGCCCGACGGCTGAGGGCTGGCGGCAGCTTCGCTGCAACCGTCCTTTTCCGCCCCAGTCCCTCGCCCGTTCGTTTGCCATGGCCACCTCCGGTACCCCCACCCCTGGCACCACGCCCGCCGCGGCTTCTTCCAGCCCAGCTCCCGCCAGCCCCGCCCCCACCAGCCCTGCGCCTGCACCTGCCGTGACCAGCACCCCCACCACTGCCGCCGCGGCCAGCGCGGCCAAGGCCCTGCCCGCCACCAGCGCGGCCAGCACCCCCGCCAAAACCAGCACCCGCTCCACCGGCCGCCGCGCCGCCAGCACCCGCACCACCACAGCCCGTAGCAGCGCCGCAACCACCAGCCGCCGCGCCGCCAGCAGCCGCAGCACCGCCTCCACCAAGAGCAGCGGCGGCAGCCTGGCCGGCGGTATCGGCAGTGGCATCGGTGGCGGCCTGAGCACCCGCGGCAGCAGCTTCTTCCCCGCCACCCCTTCGGTGCAGGGCATTGCCCTGGGCATGATCGAAACCCGTGGTCTGGTGCCCGCCATCGAAGCGGCTGACGCCATGACCAAGGCCGCCGAAGTCACCCTGGTGGCCCGCGAGTTCGTGGGTGGCGGCTACGTCACCGTGCTGGTGCGTGGTGAAACTGGTGCCGTGAACGCCGCCGTGCGCGCCGGCGCCGATGCCTGCGAGCGCGTGGGTGATGGCCTGGTGGCAGCCCACATCATTGCCCGCCCCCACAGCGAAGTTGAGCCCGCCCTGGTGGGCACTGGCGCCACCCGCCGTCTGTGATGGCCATGGGCGCCGCCCATCCGCGCGTCCTGGGGTATCTCGGACGCGCCCTGAGCCTTGAGCTCACCGCCGTGCAGCAGTACATGACCCAGGCCTCCCTCGTGGAGCTCTGGGGTGATGCGGAAGCGGCCGAACGGTTCCGCCGCGAAACGGTGGAGGAAATGCAGCACGCTGAAAAGATCGTGCAGCGCATGCTCAGCCTGGGGGTGGCACCTGCCGCCTCCCAGCTGCGCCCGGTGACCCATGCTCCGGATCTGGCCGGCCTGCTGCGCCACAACCAGCTGCTCGAAACCGACCTGATCCAGCTCTACGCCGAAGCGGTTCGCTTCTGCGTGCTGATTGGTGATAGCCACAACGAAACGTTCTTCCGTGGCTTGTGGAATGACGAACAGCATCACGGCGAAGAACTCGCTGCCTGGCTGCGGAGCCTTGGTGGCTACGGTCGGCGGTTCGAGGAACGGGCGACCTTCTGACGTCGCCCCCTGAATGCCGTTGGTCAGCGCTCTGCCCCTGCCGCTCCAAACCGTCTGGCTGATTCCTCTCTATGGATTCAGCGGCATGGTGCTGTCCCTGCCCTGGGCCACGGGCTGGATCAAGCGCAATGGTCCACGCCCCGCCGCCTATCTGAACCTGCTGGTCACCCTGCTGGCCGTGCTGCACGGCAGCCTGGTGATCCGGGAGGTGATGCAGCTGGGCCCCCAGCATCTCTCCTTTCCCTGGTTCCAGGCCGACGACCTGCAGCTGCGGATCGGCTTTGATCTCTCCCTCACCAACCTGGCGGCGCTGGAGCTGGTGACGTTCATGAGCCTGGTGTGCCAGGTGTTTGGCCTGGGCTACCTCGACAAGGAGTGGTCGCTGGCCCGCTTCTACGGCCTGGTGGGCTTCTTTGAAGGCGCCATGTCGGGGGTGGTGCTCAGCAGCAGCCTGTTCATGAGCTATTTCCTGCTGGAAATGCTCACCCTCAGCACCTATCTGCTGGTGGGCTTCTGGTACGCCCAACCCCTGGTGGTGACCGCCGCCCGCGATGCTTTCCTCACCAAGCGGGTGGGGGATGTGCTGCTGCTGATGGGCGTGGTAGCGCTCTCCGCCTGGGCGGGCTCGATGGAGTTCAACGACCTCTACGCCTGGGCGGCCACGGCCAACCTGCCGCCGCTGGCCGCCAACCTGCTGGGCCTGGGCCTGATCGCCGGCCCCATGGGCAAATGCGCCCAATTCCCGATGCACCTCTGGCTCGATGAAGCCATGGAGGGGCCCAATCCCGCCTCGATCCTGCGCAATTCCGTCGTGGTCACCTGCGGGGCCGTGGTGCTGCTCAAGGTGATGCCCCTGCTGCAGGCCGCCCCCCTGGCCACCACCGTGCTGCTCGCGGTGGGGGCAATCAGTGCCGTGGGCGGTGCGCTGGTGGCGATCGCCCAAGTGGATCTCAAACGGGCCTTCTCGTACTCCACCACCTCCTACCTCGGCCTGGTGTTCATCGCCGTGGCGCTGCAGCAGCCAGGGATTGCCCTGCTGCTCCTCTTTGCCCATGGCCTGGCCAAGGCCCTGCTGTTCATGAGCGTGGGCAGCATCATTGCCACCACCAACTGCCAAGACCTCACCGAACTGGGCGGCCTCGGCGGCCGCATGCCCGCCACCACCGTGGCCTATCTGGTGGGCGGCGCTGGGCTGGTGGGTCTGCTGCCCTTGGGCTGTTTCTGGTGTTACGGGCTGATCGTGGAGTCGATCCGCCCCGCGGCCCCGCTGATGGCCGCGGTGTTCATCCTCACCAACCTGCTCACGGCCCTGAATCTCACCCGCGTGTTCCGCTCGGTGTTCCTCGGTAGCCCCACCCCGAAGACCCGCCGGGCTCCGGAGGTGAACTGGCTGATGGCCACCCCAATGGTGAGTCTTTCGGTGATCGTGCTCCTGCTGCCGTGGATCATGCAGCGCCTCGATCCGGTGCCCGGCATCGGCTCCTTCTCCCTGCCGGTGGCCCTGGTGATCGCCGGCAGCGGCGCCGCAGGGGTGGTGGCCGGCTCCCAGGTACACCTCGATCGGTTCTGGTCGCGCTCCCGCCAGCAAGCGGTGCGGGTGGTGCAAGACCTGCTCGCCTTCGACTTCTATACCCCCGCCATCTACCGGGCCACGATCGTGGCTTTCGTGGCGGCTCTGGCGAACCTCGCCAGCTGGTTTGACCGGGTGGTGGTGAACGGCCTGGTGAACGGCATCGGCCGGGTGTCGCTGATCAGCGCCGAAGGCCTGAAGCTCGGCGTGAGCGGCCAGATGCAGACCTACGTGCTCACCACCCTGGTGGCGATCGTGCTGCTGTTCAGTGCCATGCAGTGGTGGTTCGGCTGATGTTGACGTTGCTGCTGCTGATCCCCCTGCTGGGGGCCGTGGGCCTGGGCCTCTGGCCCGGCAATCCCGATGCGGCGATGGTGCGCCGGGCCGCCATTGCCCTGCTGGTGGTGCAGCTGCTGGCCAGCCTGCGGGTGCTGCTGGCCTTTGATCCGGGCGTGGGCGGCATGCAGCTGCAGGAGGGGATCTCCTGGCTGGGCAGCCTGGGGCTGGAATACCGGCTGGGCATTGATGGGCTCTCGATGCCCCTGGTGCTGGTGAACGGGGCCCTCTCGCTGGTGGCCGCCATCGCCAGCCGCGATGTGCAGGCCCGCCCGCGCCTCTACTTCGCCCTGCTGCTGGTGATCAGCGGTGCGGTGAACGGCGCCTTCCTGGCCAACAACCTGCTGCTGTTCTTCCTCTTCTACGAGCTGGAGCTCATCCCGCTCTGGCTGCTGATCTCGGTTTGGGGCGGCGCCAACCGGGCCTACGCGGCCACCAAATTTCTGATCTTCACCGCCGTGTCGGGCGTGCTGATCCTGGGGGCATTCCTGGGGTTGGCCTTCACCACCGGCAGCGTCGACTTCAGCCTCAGCCCGGTAACCAGCGAGCACTTAGCCATGGCCAGCCAGATGCCCCTGCTGCTGGCCCTGCTGGTGGGTTTCGGCATCAAGATCCCCCTGTTCCCTTTCCACACCTGGCTGCCCGATGCCCACACCGAGGCATCCACGCCGGTGTCGGTGCTGCTGGCGGGGGTGCTGCTCAAGCTCGGCACCTATGGCCTGTTGCGCTTCTGCATGGGCCTCTTCCCGCAAGCCTGGGCCGAGCTGGCACCGGGGCTGGCGATCTGGGCCGCGGTTTCGGTGCTGTTCGGCTCCCTGGCGGCGATTGCCCAGCGCGACATGAAGCGGATGGTGGCCTACAGCTCCGTGGGCCACATGGGCTACGTGCTGCTGGCCGCCGCCGCCGCCACCCCCGTAAGCCTGCTGGGGGCGGTGTTCCAGATGGTGAGCCACGGCCTGATCTCCGCCCTGCTGTTCCTGCTGGTGGGGGCGGTGTACCGGGCCACGGGCACCAGGGATCTGGAGGTGCTGCGCGGCCTGCTCAACCCGGAGCGCGGCCTGCCGCTCACCGGCTCGCTGATGATCGTGGGGGTGATGGCCAGCGCCGGCCTGCCCGGCATGGCGGGGTTCATTTCCGAATTCCTGGTGTTTCGGGGCAGCCTCAACGCCTTTCCTGTGGCCACCTTGCTCTCGATGGTGGGATCGGGCCTCACGGCGGTGTACTTCCTGCTGCTGGTGAACCGGGCGTTCTTCGGTCGCCTGGCGATCACTCCGCGGGATCCCCAAAGCGGGCCGATCGACATTCGCCTGCCAGCCCTAAACCTGATCGATCAGCTGCCCTCCCTTGCCCTTGCCGGGGCTGTGGTGGTGATTGGTCTGTGGCCGGCAAGCCTTGGCGATATCAGTGAGGCGGCCACCAACGGCATGGCCCTGATGCCCGTGCTGCTGGCCGCCGCCGGATCGGGAGGTTTGGGCTGATGGCCAATCCCCCCCTTCTGCAGCGCACCGTCGCCAACCCCACGGCCGATGCCGCGGAACTGCAGCGGCGCCTCCTGGCTGGCGAAACCCTGCTCGCCGATACCGCGGATCACCTCTTGGAGGTGGTAGGGGTGCTCGAGAGCTACGGCGAGGTGCTCGATGCCTACAGCATCAACCTGATCTTCCAGGCCGAGAAGCAGTTCCTGAACCCCTTCCCGGTGTTCCGGTTCCTCGATGGTGATCTCAACCCAGCCAAGATCTGGCGCCATCTCAACCACGACCGGATCAACTTCGAATACGCCGAGTACTGCCAGAAAGCCATGTTCTGGCACGGCACCGGCGGTCTGGATGCCTACCTCGACAGCGACGCCTTCCTGGAGAACTGCCGCACGATCATTGGCCGCAAACGCAAGCGCGACCCGCTGCTAGCCCTGCTCCATCCGCTGTTCCCTGGCTTTCTGGTGGAGTTGATCCGCTCGGCAGCCACCACCCACGCCCTGGGCCAGTTCTGGCGGGTGATGAGCGATCTCTTCCTCGACCTGGCCAAAGCCGAGCGCGACGGGCGGGTGTGCACCATCGAGCAGGTGGTGGAGTTCATCAAGGACGGCCTGGTGGCCGCCGCCGCCAATCCGATCACCTACGCGGTGGAGATCCACGGGGAAAACCTCTGGGTGCTCCCCCCCGAGGCGAACCTCACCTTCCTGGTGGATGTGGCCGTGCCTTACGTGGAAGCCGTGTTCCTGCGGGGGATGCCGTTCCTGGGCACGGTGAGCTTCAACGCCCAGGCCCAGCAGATCTCGCCGGATCAGGCCTCCTTCACCTACGGAGCCCTCTACGCCGATCCACTGCCCACCATGGGTGCCGGCATTCCCCCCAGCCTGCTGATGCAGGACATGTACCGGCACCTGCCGGAGAAGCTGCACCAGTGGTACCTGGCGTGCACCCGGGGCGAGGGAGACGTGCGCGTGAAGATCTGCCAGAGCTTCCAAAAATCGATGTTCTGCGTCACCAACGCCGCGATCCGGGGCACCTTCCCCCATGCCCTGGCCAGCAGCGATCCCGGCGAACAACAGGCCAACGCCAACTACGCCGCGGCCTGGGCCGGCCGGCTGGCCAAGGGCCGCACCGACTGCCTGGGGGCCGAGGCTTGAGGGCGTAGCGTCGGATCCATGAACCAGCCCTGGACCCCCCGCCCCAAACCCGAGAAGGCCGAACGGCTGGAGCGGCGGATCGAGTTCGCGGACTACGCCACCACCCGCGACTTCCTGGAGCGGCTCAACACCCTCTCGGAAGACACCCAGCGGTTCCCCGACATCAGCTTCGGGCGCACCTATGTGAATCTCACCGTGCGGCCGGAGAGCACCGAAGCCGATGCGCTGATCGGTCCTGAAGAAGAAGCCTTCGCCGGCCAGATCGACGGGCTGCTCGACGGCCTCGCCCTGGGCTGAGCCCATGGAATCTTCGCCGGAAGCCACCGAATCCCAGACGATCGACCTGCGCCAGGCCTACGAAGGGGCCGGCGTGCAGGCCGTACTCGATGAGCTCGACCGCGACTTGATCGGCCTGCGGCCGGTGAAGGCCCGTATCCGCGAAATCGCAGCCCTGCTGGTAGTGAACAGGGCCCGGCAGCAGGTGGGGCTGGAGACGGCGCCGCCGTCGCTGCATATGTCGTTCACGGGGCGGCCTGGCACCGGCAAAACCACCGTGGCCGAGCGAATGAGCAAGATCCTCCACGGCCTGGGGTATGTGCGCAAGGGCCACGTGGTGACCGCCACCCGCGACGATCTGGTGGGCCAGTACATCGGCCACACCGCCCCGAAAACCCGCGAGATGCTCAAGAAGGCGATGGGCGGGGTGCTGTTCATCGATGAGGCCTACTACCTCTACCGCCCGGAAAACGAGCGGGATTACGGCGCCGAGGCGATCGAGATCCTGCTCCAGGTGATGGAGAACAACCGCGACGACCTGGTGGTGATCTTCGCGGGCTACAAGGAGCGGATGGATGTGTTCTACCAATCCAATCCCGGCCTCTCCTCGCGGGTGGCCAACCACATCGACTTCCCCGACTACAGCGCCGAGGAGCTGCTGGCGATTGCCCAGCTGATCCTGGCCGACGAGAACTACCGCTTCAGCGAAGAAGCCCGCGCCGCCTTCGCCGACTACATCGGCCGGCGCATGCAGCTGCCGTTTTTCGCCAACGCCCGCTCGATCCGCAACGCCATCGACCGGGCCCGCATGCGCCAGGCCAACCGCCTGTTCGGCCGCATGGGCTTGCCCCTCACCAAACTCGACCTGATGACGATCGAGGCCGACGACATCACGGCCAGCCGCGTGTTTCAGGGCGAAGTGGAAGGCCTGGATCCAGCCCAGCCGCTCACCTAATCAGCGGCTGTTGTTTAACGGCTGATTTTTAGCGGCGCCGGCGGGAATCGATCTGAAGCAGATCGCGCACCTGCTGCACCTGGCGGGCCAGGCTCGGATCACTGTTGAGCTTCTTTTCGATCTGCTCCACTGCATACATCACGGTGGAGTGGTCCTTGCCGCCGAACACATCCCCGATCCGCGGCAGGGAGAGATCGGTGTTCTGGCGCATCAGGTACATGCCCACCTGGCGGGCCTGGCTCACGTTGCGCTTGCGGCTGGCGCTACGCATCTCCTCGGGCCCCACGCCGAACACCTCAGCCACCTTCTCGACCACCTGCTCGGGCTTCACCTCCACATCACCGCCCACCGGATCAAGCATCGGGGCCACCGATTCCACGGTCATCGGTAGACCGGTGATCGAGGAGAACGCCACAGCTCGGGTGAGGGCCCCTTCCAGCTCGCGGATGTTGGAGGTGAAGCGGCCGGCGATGAACTGGATCAGATCCCTCGGCAGGCTCATCTGCTCCTGCTCGGCCTTCTTGTGCAGGATCGCCATACGGGTTTCCAGATCCGGCGGCTGGATATCCGCGATCAGGCCCATCGAGAAGCGGGAAATCAGGCGCTCCTGCAGACGGGGAATCTGGTTGGGCGGCCGATCACTGGCGATCACGATCTGCCGGCCCGCCTCATGCAGCGCATTGAAGGTGTGGAAAAACTCCTCCTGGGTGTATTCCTTGCCCTCCAGAAACTGGATGTCGTCCACCAGGATCAGATCCGCGGCCCGGTAGCGGTCCCGGAACGCCTGCATGCCGTCCTTGCGGATCGCCTGGATCAGGTCGTTGGTGAACGTCTCCGTGGAGACGTAAAACACTTTCGCGTTGGCATTGATCTCCAGCCGGTAGTGGCCGATGGCCTGCATCAGGTGGGTCTTGCCCAGGCCCACCCCGCCGCAGATGAAGAGCGGGTTGAATTCCCGGCCCGGCGCCTCGGCCACCGCCAGAGCAGCGGCATGGGCCATGCGGCTATTGGGGCCCACCACGAAGCGATTGAACACGTAGCGGGGGTTGAGCCCTGGCACCACCTTGCGGGGCGCCTCTCCCGTAGGCACAGCGGTGGAGACCGGGTTGCGGCCAACGGCAGACACCGCCACAGCCCCATCCATCCCATTGCCCACGGCAAGGGCCACGGCCTCACCTTCAGCGGCCCCCACCAGCACCTTCACGGGCTTACCGGCGATCTCGCTGGCCACGGCCTCAATGGTGCCCAGATAGTTCTTGCGCAGCCAGCCGCAGGCAAAGCTGCTGGGGGCCTCCAGCTCCAGTTGGCCGTTCTGAAAACCGCGGCAACGGGCCGGCCGGATCCAGGTTTCGAACGTGGGCTTGCTGAGACTGGCCTGCAGGGCTTCCTGAACCTGGTGCCACAGCTGCTCTGACTGCTGCACCGATGCGGCCGACCTCGTGGGGCTGAATTTAAGCAGGGCTTCTGGCGCGGTCGGTCTTTAATGAACCCTTATCCCGATTCCCGGTCGCAGCTCCCCATGCCCGCCCGCACCCCGCGCCCCCGCGCCGCCCTGGCCGGCGCCTTTGCCGGGGCCCTGGCCTTGGTGGTAGCCGGTTGCAACGGCGGGTTACCCGGAATGCCGGGGCGCGACAAGCCCGAGGCCCAGGTGAGTGATGCGGGCCCCAGTGCCCCCCTGGCACCGGGCAGCAATGTGATCGTGGACGCGGTGGCCAAAGTGGGCCCGGCGGTGGTGCGGATCGACACCACCAAGCGCGTGGTGAATCCCCTGGGCGGCCTGTTCGGCCAGGGCCCGTCAATCCAGCAGCAGCAGGGTCTGGGCTCGGGGGTGATCACCCGGTCCGACGGGGTGATCCTCACCAACGCCCACGTGGTTGAAGGGGCCAGCGAGGTGACCGTGACCCTGCCCGATGGCCGCACCTACACCGGCAAGGTGCTGGGGGGCGATCCCCTCACCGACGTGGCCGTGGTGAAGGTGGTGGCCTCCAAGCTGCCGGTGGCCCCCCTCGGGGATTCCGACAAGGTGCGCCCGGGTGAATGGGCAATCGCCATCGGCAACCCCCTGGGTCTCGACAACACCGTGACCGCCGGGATCATCAGCGCCATCCAGCGCACCAACGCGGTTGGTGAAGGCCAGCGGGTGCCCTACATCCAAACCGACGCCGCCGTGAACCCCGGCAACAGCGGCGGCCCACTAATCAACGACCGCGGCCAGGTGATCGGGATCAACACAGCGATCCGGCAGGCGCCGGGGGCGGGCCTGAGCTTCGCGATCCCGATCAACGTGGCCCGCAAGATCGCCGCCCAGATCCTGGAGCGGGGCTTCGCCAGCCATCCCTACATCGGGGTGCGGCTGCAGACCCTCACCCCCCAGCTGGCCCAGGAGATCAACGCCACCACCAACCAGTGCCGTCTGCCGGAGGTGAACGGCGTGGTGGTGGTGGATGTGATGAACGCCAGCCCGGCGGCCAAGGCCGGGATACGCCCCTGCGACCTGATCACCAGCGTGGGCGGCAAGGCGGTGAAGAACCCCTCCGAGGTGCAGCTGGCGGTGGATCAGTCGCGGGTGGGCAGCAGCCTGGCGATCGAGGTGCGCCGCGGCGACACCACCCGCCAGCTCACCGTTCAGCCCGCAGAACTGCCGCGCCAGCAGTGAGGCGCCAGCTGGTGGTGCTGGCCCGCTGGCCGGTGCCCGGGCGCTGCAAGCGGCGCCTGGCGGCGGGCATCGGCAGCAACCGGGCGGCCCTGGTGCAGCAGCGGCTCAACCGCCACACCCTGGCCAGCGCCAGGGCCCTGGGCGCCATGAGTGAGAAGGCCATCCAGCCCCAGGTGGTGCTGGCCGCCGATCCCCTCGGCCCGCAGGGAGCCCGGCGCTGGGCGCGGCAGCTGGAGGCTCACCGCGGTGTGAGGCAGGGCCCAGGGGGGCTCGGGGTGCGGATGCAACGCCAACTGCAGCGGGCCCTGCGGGCCGGGGCCGAACAGGTAGTGCTCATCGGCAGCGATCTGCCTGAACTCCAGCCCCTCGATCTGCTGGCCGCCTTCCGGGCTCTGGAGGATTCCCCCCTGGTGTTGGGGCCAGCCGACGACGGCGGCTACTGGCTGATCGGCCTATCGCGCCAGGCGCCCGAGCGGCTGGCCGGCCATCTGTTCAGCGGCATGCCCTGGGGCAGCGCCCAAGTGCTGGAGCTCACCCTGGCGGCGGCCCGGCAACAGGGGGTGGAGCCAGCCCTGCTGGGGCAACGGGCCGACCTCGACCGGCCGGCCGACCTGCGGCACTGGCGTTGATGGTCTTGGCGCAGCAGGCCAACCTGCAGAGGGATACCCCCCCACTCAGCGTGGTGGTGCCGGTGCGCAACGAGGCGGCGCGCCTGCCTGCCCTGCTGGCGGCCCTGCATGGGGCCCCTGAACTGGTGGCCGAGGTGCTGGTGGTGGATGGGGGCAGCCGCGACGCCAGCCGCACCATCGCCCAACTGGCCGGAGCCCGGCTGCTGCGCTGCAGCGGAGGGCGAGGCGCCCAGATCGCGTTGGGGGTGGCGGCGGCCACGGGGCGTTGGCTGCTGCTGCTCCATGGCGATGCGGTGTTGCCCAGGGGCTGGGCCGCAGCCGTAGGCCGGGCCATGCAACGGGAGCAAGGGGCCTGGTACTTCGAGCTGGCCATTGCCGATCCCCATCCCGGCCTGCGGCTGGTGGAGCAGGCTGTGGCGCTGCGCAGCCGCTGGCGCCAGCTGCCCTACGGCGATCAGGGCCTGCTGCTGCCGGCCGCGCTGCTGGAGCGCTGCGGCGGGGTGAAGCCCCTGCCGCTGATGGAAGACCTGGAACTGATCCAGCGGCTACGCACCAAAACCCGTCTGCACAGCCTGGGCCTGGGCCTGCAGGTGGATGGGCGCCGCTGGCGCCGGCTGGGGGTGTGGCGCACCGCCCTCGAGAACACCCGCTTGCGCCGGGCGTGGCGCAACGGCACCAACCCAGAGCAGCTGGCCCGCGCCTACTACGGCTGATTCAGGGGGCGTACCAGAAGGCGCAGCGCCGCTGCAGCGGCTCCAGCTCCCAGCCCTGGGCTTCGTAGAACCCCACCACATCCGGATCGGCAAACAGGCTCACCCGGTCCACCTCCATCGCCTGGAGCTGATCGAGCACGTAGGCCATCAGCTGCTTGCCCAGGCCGGCGCCCTGATACAGCGGATGCACGGCCACATCCCAAACGGTGGCGTCCACCACCCCATCGCCGGTGCAGCGGGCGAAGCCCACCAGCTTTGGCACCCGGGGGTCGTGGCGCCAGAGCCCCACCCGCAGCAGGCTGTTCTGCAGGGCCTTGCGCACCCGGCGCAGGGGCCGGCGGCTCCAGCCCACCGCATCGCAAAGCTGCTCCAGCTCGATCAGATCGATCTCGCGCTCGGTGCTCAGCACCAGTTGCAACTGGGGATTGGGGGTGGGGCAGGGGCGGTGCTGGTCGCCATAGAGGGCGGTCAGGAGCTGGCCCTCGGATGTGAGCACCGGGAATCCCTGCAACGCCTCGCCACGATCCTGCCCGATCCCAAGCCAAGTCGGGGGGAACAGCGGCAGTGTGGGGGGCAGCTTGCGTGAGCCACCTGAGCGCCAACCGTTCCAGCTCGAACCGATCCGGCTCCAACCATTCCAGTTCCAGCGGTGATCGCCCCCTGCTGGTGGCCCTCCATGGCTGGCTGCTGGCCGGCCGCCTCTGGGATCCATTGGTGGAGCAGCTGGGGCCCCGCTGGCAGGTGTGGGCGCCGGATCTGCCGGGCTTCGGGGAGCGGCCCAGGCCACGCCAGCTCCAGCCCAGCCTGGTGAGCTACGGCCGCTGGCTGGCCGACACCCTGAACACTGAGCATCCGGGCCGGGAGATCGTGCTGATCGGCCATTCCCTCGGGGGCAGCGTGGCCCTGCATGCCGCACCGCACCTGGGCTCGCGTCTTCGGGGCATGGTGCAGGTGGCCGCCGGAGGCGGCGTGTATCAACCCAAGGCCTTCGCCCAGGTGCGCCGAGGCGGTGCCCTGTTCCTGCGCTGGCGGCCCGGCTGGCTGGCCCAGCTGCCCGCCGCCAATGCCATCCGCAGCCCCCTGGCCGCCGACCTGCGGGCAGCGCGGGGCCTGCTGGCCTGCAGCACCAACCGCGGGGCCGTGCGCCAGATCCCCGGCCTCACCGCCCAGCTGCAGGCGCCGAGCCTGTGGATCGCCGGCAGCAACGACCAGGTGATGGCCGAGCGCTACGTGCGTCACCTGGCGGGCTATGCGCCCCAGCACCGGCTGGCCCGGCTGGAGGGGGCGGGCCATCTGCCCATGCGCCAGATGCCTGAGCGGCTGGCGGCCGTGATTGAAGGCTGGCTTCAGGAGGTTGTGCTCAGTCCGCCCGTGGCTCAGAGGGCTGCGAGTCCGCGCTCCTGAAGCTCGGCCAGCTGGGCGTAGAGCCCCCCGGAGGCCCGCAGCTGGCGGTGGTTGCCCTCCTCGATCAGTCGGCCGCGTTTGAGCACCAGGATCCGGTCGGCGGCCTCCACCGTGGCCAGGCGGTGGGCGATCACGATGGCGGTGCGCTGCTGCAGCAGCTTGTCGAGGTCGCGCTGGAGGGTGGCCTCGGTGGAGGGGTCCATGAAGGCGGTGGCCTCATCCATCACCAGCACCGAGGGATTGCGGATCGCCACCCGCGCCACCGAGAGCAGCTGGCGCTCGCCGGAGGAGAGGTTGCCGCCGCGCTCGCGCAGTTCAGTGGCCAGGCCATCGGGCAAGCGGCCCAGCAGCGGCGCCAACCCCAGCTCACCGCAGATGCGGCGCAGCTCATCACTGGAGATGTCGGCATCGAGGCGCAGGTTGTCGGCCACGTTGCCGCTGAACAGGAACGTGTCTTGGAGCACCACCCCGAGCCGCTGGCGCAGGGTGGCGATCGGCAGCTCACGGATATCCACCCCATCCAGCAGGATCCGGCCCTGCTGAGGCTCATACAACCGGCACAACAGCCGGATCACGGTGGTTTTACCGGAGCCGGTGGGGCCCACGATCGCCACGTGTTCACCGGGGGCGATGCGGAAGTTGAGGTTGGAGAGGATCGGCTCGTCGTCGCGGTAAGCGAACGACACGTTGTCGAACACCACCTCGGCCGCCACTGGGGCCGCAGGGGCGCAGGGCACGCGGAAGCCCGCCGAGGACTGATCTTGGATCTCAATCGGCTCCTCCAAGAGTTCGCCGATCCGCTCCACGGCCGTGAGCCCTCCTTGGATCTGGGTGAAGCGCTCCGCCAGCTGGCGCAGGGGATCGAACAGGCGCTGGGAATAAAGGATGAACGTGGTGAGCGTGCCCAGGCCCATGGCGCCGGTGGTCACCATCCAACCGCCCAGGGCCAGCACCACCGCCACGGCGCTCAGGGCCACCCACTCGATGAAGGCCGATATGGCACTGTCGTACAGGATCGTGCCGTTCACCGAGCGCTTGTAGGCGGCGGTGGTCACGGCGAATCGGGCGCTGTTCACCGCCTCGCGGCGGAACATTTGCACCACCTCCAAGCCCTGGAGGTTTTCCTGCAGGTCGGCGTTGAGCTGGCCCAGCTCCTCCCGCACCCGGTAATTGGCCTTGCGGTAGCGGCCCTGCAGCCAGAGGATCCCGAGGGTCACGGGCACCTGGGCCGCCATCAGCAGCACCCCCAGTCGCCACTCGATCGAGATCATCGTGATCGCGATCACCACCAGGGTCACCAGGTCGGCCAGCACGCCCACGGCGCCACTGCCGAACACCTCGGCCAGGGCATCCACATCGCTGGTGAGGCGGGTGAGGAGCTTGCCCACCGGCGTGCGGTCGTGGAAGCGCAGCGACAGCGCCATCGCATGGGCGAAGAGGTCGTTGCGGATGCGGGCGGTGAGGCGCTGGCCTACCGCCTGCACGTTGAAGGTTTGGATGCCCTGCAGCCCCAGGCGAGTGAGCACGGCCACCAGCAGTAGCAGCACGATCAGCCGCAGGGCCTGGGGCACCGGCAGCCCCTGCAGCCAGGGCAGGGTGGGCTCGCCGCGCAGGGCGGAAATCGCCTGGCCCACCAGCAGCGGCTGCACGGCGGCGGCGAAGGCCACCGGGATGAGCAGCACCAGGGTGAGGGTGAGGCGGCGACGGTCGCGGCCCAGATAGGGCAGCAGGCGCAGCAGCCGCTCGCGGTCGCGGCGGGCCATCAGGCCGCCACCAGGGCGGGTTCAGCGGCGGCGATGCGATCGACGATCGCCTGCAGCGGCCCGTCGTCGAGGCGGAGGGCCAGGGGATGGCCGATCAGGCGGGCCGTGCTGTGGAACAGATCTTCGATGGCCACCAGGCCGTTCTCCTGGAGGGTGCGGCCCGTAGCCACCAGATCCACGATCGCCTCGCTCATGCCGGTGATCGGGCCCAGCTCCACCGAACCGGCCAGGTGGATCAGCTCCACCGGCAGATCGAGCTGCTGGAAGAACGCCTCGGCGCTGCGGGTGAACTTGCTGGCCACGCGGCAATGGGGGGGAAGGTCGGCGGCACGGCGATAGCCGCTGGTGGCCTTCACCGCCACGCTCATCCGGCAGCCACCGAAGCCCAGATCCACCAATTGGGCCACCGGCAACTGGGCCTCCTGCAGCACGTCAAAACCCACCACGCCGAGCTGGGCCTGGCCATAGGCCACGTACACCGGCACATCCGCGTTGCGCACCAGCAGCGCCCGGGCGCGGCCGCAGGCGCTGGGCACCATCAACAGGCGGTTGCCCGACTCCAGCACCGCCGAAAAATCGAGCCCAGCAGCGGCGAAACGCTTCACCGAATCTTTGAGCAGGGCGCCCTTGGCCAGGGCCACGGTGATCATGGACATCGCCTCAGGCCGCCGAGCGGACTTTAACGATGCACCCCATGGGCGAAGACTGGCAGGTGTGGCTGGTGCCGGCCCTCAGCGACAACGTGGTGCCGGTGCTGCAGCGGGGGCACCAGGCGGTGGTGGTGGACCCCGCGGAAGCCGCGCCCGTGGCCCGGGCCCTGGAGCAGAAAGGGCTGGAGCTGATGGCGATCCTGCACACCCACCACCACCACGACCACATCGGCGGCACGCCGGGTCTGCTGCAGCGCTGGCCCGCCGCCCAGGTGATCGCTGCCGCCAGCGACCGGGCCCGAATTCCGCTGCAGACCCGGGGCGTGGCCGATGGCGAGCAGTTCACGCTGCTGGGGCGCACGGTGGAGGTGCTGGCGGTGCCAGGGCATACGGCCCACCACATCGCCTTTCATCTGCCCGCCAGCGGCGAGGAGCCCGGTGAACTGTTCTGCGGCGACACCCTGTTCGCCGGGGGCTGCGGCCGGCTGTTCGAGGGCACACCAGAGCAAATGCACCACTCCCTGGGGCGCTTTGCAGCGCTGACCCCAGACACCCGGGTGTGGTGCGCCCATGAGTACACCGAGGGCAACCTGCGCTGGGCCCATGCCCTGGTGGAGCCGGATCATCCGGCAGCCGCAGCGATGCAGCAGCGACTGGGTGAGGTGGAAGAGATCCGCCGCAGCGGCGGCTTCACCATCCCGAGCACGATCGGCCAGGAGCTGGCCACGAACCTGTTTCTGCGGGCGCAATCGCCTCAGGAGCTGGGCACCCTGCGCCGCCACAAAGACAGTTGGCGCGGCTGAGCGCGCCTGGCCTGGATCAGATGGCCACCAGCGCCATGCGCTGGGGAAACAGGCGTGCCCTGGCACCGGGCTCCAACACCAAACGGCAACGCTGGCCCCGCCCGTAATTGCAGGCGAGCGGCAGCCGCAACCGGAGCCGCAGCCCGCCCAGCTGCACCTGATAGATCCACTCGCGGCCGAAATACTCGCGGCCGATCACCCAGGCTTCGCCGGCGTCGTCGGGGATCAGGGTGATCGCATCGGGCGTCACCATCACCTCCGGCTCCGCCACGGGCTGGATCAGGGGCCGCTCCGGCCGCAGCACCCCCAGGGAGGTATGCACCAGCCCGTCTCGCACGGTGGCGGCAAGCAGATTGCCCTGCAGCACAAACCGGCCCACGAAGGCCGTGGCTGGATCCTCCACTAACTCCTGGGGGCTGGCGCATTGGTGCAGCACGCCGTCGCGCAGCACGGCCACCCGATCGCAGATGGCCAGCGCCTCCTCCGGATCGTGGGTCACGATCACGCCACTGGCGCCGCAGCGGGCCAGCACCTCGGGCAGCTCACTGCGCAGGTGCAGCCGCACCTCCACATCGAGGTTGGAAAACGGTTCATCCAGCAGCACCACCGCCGGCCCAGGGGCCAGGGCGCGGGCCAGGGCGAGCCGTTGGCGCTGACCACCGGAGAGCTCGTGCGGATAACGCCGCTCCAAGCCCTTCAACCCCAGCAGCTCCAGCAGCCAGGCCACCCGGGTGGTGTCGGCGCCGCGCCGCAACCCGAAGCAGGCGTTGCGCCAGGCATCGAGGTGGGGGAACAAGGCGTAGTCCTGAAACACCATGCCCACCCCGCGCCGCTCGGGCTCCAGCCAGCGGCCATCACTTGCCACCTCACGCCCGTCCAGCCGCACCGCGCCGCGCTCGGGGCGCTCAAAGCCGGCAATCAGGCGCAGCAGGGTGGTTTTGCCGCAGCCCGAGGGCCCCAGCAACCCCACCAGCTCACCAGGCCTCAAGCTCAGATCAATGCCGCGCAGGGTGGGCGCCGCGGCGCCGGGGTAGCGGTGCCACACCCCGGCGAGCCCTACCGGCTCTTGCTCGGCAGGGGTGGTGACGACAGGGGAGGAAACGTCGATGGCGGCAACGATGGTTGGCCTGGCCAGAAAGCCATAAGCTCAGCGCCCCATCCTTACCCGCCCGCGCCAGGAATGAGCAGCACCTCCGTCCCCCAGGCCGTGGTCACCAACCAGGCCCCTGCTCCGGTGGGGCCCTACAACCAGGCGGTGAAGGCCGGCGGCATGCTGTTTTGCTCCGGCCAGATCGCCCTTGATCCGGCCTCTGGCGAGATGGTGGGCGGGGGCGATGTGGAAGCTGAAACCCGCCAGGTGCTGGCCAACCTCAAGGCGGTGCTGACTGAGGCCGGCTGCACACCCCAGCAGGTGGTGCGCACCACCGTGTTCCTGGCGGATCTGGGCGACTTTGCTCGCGTCAACGCGATCTACGCCGAAACCTTCGGCGAGGGCGTGTCCCCGGCGCGGGCCTGCGTGGAAGTGGCCGCCCTGCCCAAGGGAGCCCGGGTGGAGATCGACTGCATCGCCCTGCTGGGCTAGGCGGGATCGAGGGAGCAGTCCATCAGGCCGGAGGCCTGCTCATCCACGGCACTGAGGCGCACGAGGATCGCCTGGAGGTCGAGCGGGGAGAGCTCACCGTCGTCGCCCCACTTCATGCAGGAGCGCCCCAGACAGCCGTTGCCGTCGGCAGCTCCCGCCATCGATCCGAGGGATTCAGCAGACATGGCAACAACCCCCATGTGTTGAAACCCACACTAATCACCGATCCCCCGGGCGTCCACGGCCGGGCCTTAAGCTCCATGGCACCGGGGTGTAGCGCAGTTTGGTAGCGCGCCTGCTTTGGGAGCAGGATGTCGCAGGTTCGAATCCTGTCACCCCGATTCGGGTCTCGCCGGCTCCAGACCAAGAGACGCACGGAAGCGCGAGATCGAGCGCAGTTTCGATCTCATAACCACGGGGCCATGCCTCAACGATGTGGCCGCACTGCCCCCCCAAAAAACCTCAACGGGGAGGTCGCAGCCACACATGGAGAAAGAAGTATCAGGCGGATGCACGCATTTCCAGCGAAGCTGGACCAGCGTGAACTGATTGAATACAGCTCGTACGACGAATGGTGCGCGTCCAAGTCTTACGGCCTTGCTGCTGGAGCAGGCCGTCCATGGGGCCTCAAGGCCGGGATCACACACCCATCAACAGATCTGGGCGCACCTGACCCACCCGCGCCTCCTGACGCGCCAGTTGATAACGGTTGAAATCACAGGGATGAGCTGCGTAGCGGCTCCGAAGTTCCCGCAGGTCAAGGAGCATGGCCTGCAACAC
>CAIOXF010000050.1 GCA_903862155.1 uncultured cyanobacterium
ACCAGCACGGGTGCAACACCGAGCTTTAACAACGGCATTCTGAGCATTGGCAGCAATACCACCATTGCTGGCCTGAACTTCACCAATACATCCATCACCAACTACAGCACCAGCAATGTGCTAATTGCCAACAACCAATTCATAGGCTCATACTCGCCCACACCTGGCCTTAACACCTACAACGCCAGCGCACGACCGACGATTCAGCTGGTGGGCGTTGACAACGCGACCATTAGTGGCAACACATTTGCAGATCCCAACATTCAAAGCTATGAATCTGCAAGAGGAGGCCCGAATGGCGGCCCCTTCGACGATTACGTCTGTGGGCGCGATGACGCCCCAACGGGTGCCACCCTGTTGCCGGGCATCTGCTTGAGCGGCAACGCCATCCGACTGACCAACAGCAGTAACTACAGCATTCTTAATAACACGATTACAGGCGCCCTAGATGAAGCCATCAGACTCGACAACCCCAACGGTTCCATCCTCGTAAAAGGCAATCTCATATCCGGAATGCGCATGGGGCCAGACACCAATATTGGCGCTGCAATCTTTGTACGGCAGAACACAGGCAGCTCAACAGTTGTCATTGAGCAGAACACCGTGACCGCAAATGCACCCGGGAGAAATCTCATCAATGGCACACCTGGGTCAGGCAACACCCTTGCAAGCGGCATCACGACACCAATCGTAGACAACGCCGATAATGACTTCGGCAATGTGATCGATGCAATCGAAGTCGGCATCTGCCGAGGCAGGCAAAGCTTCCCACGCGCTGACGATCTCTATGGCGACGCAGACATCCTGCCGCAGGACTGCGATCCAAGCACTCCACCAACCATGAACTTTACCGCTAGGAACAACACACTTCAACCCAACAACGTACCAGGCAGACAACCTGGCTGGTTTGACAACGACGGCATAGATCTCAATATCGGCTCCTACTCCAGATTCAACGCGGACATCAGCGGCAACGCCGTAGAGATCAACGCCACTGGCAATGCCATTACGACAGACTTCAGAGGCGAGACATTCATCAATATGTCGATACTCGGCAACAACTTCACCAGCGACGATCCCCCGATCGACATTCTCACCCAAACCATCGGCACTCCAACACCATTCAGCGCTGGAACAATCACCATTGCCACCAACATATTGACCAACAGCAATGGCCCGAATGAGGCTATTTTTGACATCGTGACCTCGAGTGGTAACACGTCGCAGGCCACACCACCGATCTACAACATTTTCGCCCCAGGCTACACCCCAGGAGCCAGCAATACGGGAGATGTCCGATTCAGGAATGCTCCTTTTGGTGAATCAACAGGCCAGCCAGTCGTGAACTTCAACAATCAAAAGATTCTTCCAATATCACCCTAATTGTTTACCGAGCTTTGATCAGTTCGGACCCGATCCAACAGGCTGGATTAAGCGCATCCCCAAACCCAGCTCTCGTCCCCGCATTGCCATTAGGCCTCCTTGCACACTCAGGGGGGCTTGAACAAATAGGCGAACCATGGCCCCTACCAACTCAGGCACCGTGAGGGTATTGGCCAGAAAGCCATACCAGAGCGCATTTGGCAATGCAAAGAAAGTTCTAAAGAAAGCGCGAAGTTTCCCCTCGGAAAACCGCATCAGCTTCTCTAGGCCAAATTGATATAGAGCATGTTTGCGCCTCAGCGCCAGCGGCCACAGCGCCAACCAGCCAGCCCGCGCAAGATCTACCGGTGAGGCAGCAGGATCGGCCATGGCCTGCTTCACAGCAGCGGCAACAGCAGGCGCACGCCGCAGCAACGAACCCACCATGTAACCCGAGGCTGGATGCACCATTGAAGCCGCTCCGCCAAACCCCAGCACCGGCTGCTGCAGATCCGGCAACGGCAAGTTCATGGGAAACAGACAAAACTCTTCGTGCTCCACCTGTTGCACCTCAATACCGCGATGGGTAAGGCGCTGGTGGAGGCGTTTCTTAAGAGTGTCGTAGGAGACGGGTGGAGCCAGGGCGAGAGAGGTTTCCTCCACGAAGAACCTGCCATCCCCCAGATCCATCGCATACAGAAAGGTGGGTGGCTCTGTGCGTTGTTCTGGCTTGAGGTGATCGCACCGGTAGTCCATCAACACGAACTGGCCGGAGTCCACCGGCGGCGCTGAGAACCGCCCCACGATTCCATAGGCCGCCTGACCCGCAACGGGCCCCTCATCGGGCCGGCGCACCAACAGCGGCGCATGGCCTGTCGCATCCACCACCAACCGGGCGCTGTGCTCAGACCCATCCACTGCCGTGACCACACTCACGTCACCGATGGCCTGGGCATGGCCAGACTCAACGCGCAACTGTTGGGCCGTTCCCTGCAACAGCTGCACGCCGTGGGCGTCGCAGCACGTGAGCCAGTGCTCCTGCAATTTCAGCTTGTCGAACAGGCCGTAATCCCGGTGATGGGCCGTGGGCTGATTGGCCGGATGGGTTGGATCGGGATCCCCTGCACCGAAGTAGCTCACCGTGTTGCTCCAGCGGTGCTCCAGCAGATGAGCCAACCCCAGGGCATCCACCTCGTCTCCCCAGATGCCATAGGTGTTCGGCCAGGGAGCCCGAGGGTCGTGGGGCGATAGCAGCACCACGCGCAGATCCTCGCTCGCCATGGCCGCTGAAATGCACAAGGCTGCGGGCCCGCCACCCACCACCAGCACATCAACAGCGCTGCCACGGT
>CAIOXF010000051.1 GCA_903862155.1 uncultured cyanobacterium
GGTGCAGGCCTTTACGCAGATGCGGCCGCAGGCCGAGGCATTCATCACGCGGGCTGCAGGCGGGTTCTTCGACTGCCTGGATCTCGATCGCGATGGCGTGCTGGAAGTGGCGGATCTGGCGCGGATGCTGGCGGCCTTCGAGCTGCCGCCAGATCGCTTGCCGCGCGAGGTGTTTCTCACATTGGTGCAGCAGTATTGGTTCGACCCGTCTCCAGACGTGGCGGGCCGCTGGCTGTTCACCCTCGACTGCCCAACCGACGCCTGATGTTGAACACGCCGAATCTGTTCGCAGAAGCCGAGCGGACCGATGCCAACACACCGCGGCCCACCAGCGCCTTCGCCGACGCCCAGAAGCCCCATCTGGAGGCCACGCTGCCGGCGCTGCTGGAGCTGATCGAGCAGCCCGACCGGCTGCCCAGCGCCCTGGCGATCCTCAACCACAGCTACGCCAGTCCGCTGGCGGCGATGGCCCGCCAGCGCCTGCGGGAGCACCCAGAGATCGCCGCCCTGGTAGCCGAGCGCTACTGGGGCCACTGGCCGAGCGTGGCCGAACTCGCCGCCATGCCCACCGGCAGCCTGGGGCAGGCGTTCGGGGCGTTGCTCCAGCAGGAAGGGCTCACCCTGATCCCACGGCCTGAAGGACTCGATCAACTCGCCGACGACGACCAATACCTGCAGCTGCGCACGCGCGCCTGCCACGACCTGTGGCACCTGATCACCGGCTTCCCCACCACGCTTCCGGGCGAGGTGGCGCTCAACGGTTTCGGAGCACGGCAACTGCGCCAGCCAGGCCCAGTGCTGCTGCTGGCCGCTGATCTGCTCTCCCGCGCCCACCTGAGCGACACCACCCCCGATCTGGCCGATGCGGTGAGCTTCGGGTTGCAGCTCGGTGGCGTGTGCGCACCGGTGCTGGCCCAGCGCTGGGAAGAGGGCTGGGAGCGGCCCCTGAGCGAATGGCGCGATCGACTGGGCATCAGCGAGGAGCTGCGGCTCAGCCCGTTTGCGGTAAGCCCCACCGTTGACTGAACCCGCGAGCAAGCCACCTGCCCTGGCCCTGGGGCTGATGGCCGTGGACCTGGGGGTGCAGGGCAGCTTCGTGGCCAATCAGGCCCGCATCCATACCATCGATCCGGCGGCGCGCAGCCGCATGAGCGGCCAGCTGTTTCTGATCGCCTATCTGGGGGCGGCGGCCTGCTCGGCGGTGATCGCCACGTTCTGGGGCCGGTTGGCGTGGGGCGGCACCTGCGTGTTTGCGCTCAGCCTCGTGGCTCTGGCAGTGATCATCGAGCGCCGCAGCTGGTGGCCGGGGCAGGGCTCATTCCCAGCGGCTAGAACTGCTTGAGAAGGGCGCGGTTGAGCCGGCCGTCGCAACCCACCCGGTCCGATTTAACCTGCTAGCAATCAGCAAGCAGCCCTGCCCGACTGCCATACGCACCCTGTATATCCGCCACGTGCCCGATGAGGTGGCCGAGCGCCTGGAAAAACTCGCCAGCCGCGCGGGCCTGCCCCTCAGCACCTTCGCCCTGCAAGAGCTGACAGAAAATGCCAAACGGGCCGACAACGCAGAGCTGTTTGGCGCCCTGCCGTCCCACAACATCGACCGCGCCAGCATCCTCGATGCACTCCACGCCACGCGCGATGAAGGGTGATGAGAACCGTGGTGGTGGATGCCTCGGCACTGGTTGACGCCCTTCTGATCGATGGCGTTGCACGGAGCCGTCTCACGACGGTAAATCTGCATGCACCGGAGCTCATCGACGCCGAAGTGATCTCCGTGATCCGCCGTCTGGTGTTGGCAGGGAAGCTCCTAGAAGCAGCTGGGATGCGCGCCCTTGAGACGGTCAGCAGACTGGGGCTGCGACGCTATTCCACCCTGGAGCTATGGCCAAGGGCTTGGGAGCTGCGGGCCAATCTCTCTACCTACGATGCACTTTACGTGTCCCTGGCTGAACGCCTGGATGCACCGTTAGTCACCACCGATGCCAAGGCTGCCCGCGCACCAGGCCTTGGATGTGCGGTGGAGGTTCTGGCGCTGTAATCGCTGGCTGGGGGCAACGCTCAAAACGACTGTTCCGTTTGCCCCGCGAAGCGGCCGGCATAGCACTCGCTACCCTCGAGCTTCTGGAACACGAACTGGCAGATGGCAGTGCCGGGATAAACAGCTAGGGGCGCAGGGCCAAAGTTGCTCATCTCCAGCACCTGCTGGCTGTCGATGCCTGGACCCATGAACGGTGCGCTGATGTGCACCATCAGCCCCAGCCGGGCAAAGCGGCTGCGGCCCTCCAGCCAACCGCACAAACCGGGTCCGAGTCGCAGGCGCTCCTGGGTAATCCCGAGCACGGTTTCGCCCGGCATGATCAAGATGTGCTGGCCGGCTGGCACCTCAATCTTGTCGGTGAGTTCGCGGTAGTCGGTGTGCTCGCGCACCTCGATCACCTGATGCACCTTGCGGAACACGCGGAAGGTGGGCGCCAGGGTGAGATCCACCGACGCAGGGCCCACCAACTCGGGATTGAAGGGCGTGATCGTGATGGCGCCCTGCTCGATCGATTCCAGGATCGCCTGTCTGCCGAGCACTGCCATA
>CAIOXF010000052.1 GCA_903862155.1 uncultured cyanobacterium
GGTGGCCTTCCGCCCGGGCCTAGAGGGTGTTCCCGCCACCCACTCCGCCATCTGCGACATCGATGGGCAGAAGGGCCTGCTCACCTACCGGGGCTATTCGGTGGAGGAGCTGGCCACCCAGAGCACCTTCCTCGAAACGGTGTATCTGCTGAGCTGGGGCGATCTCCCGGATGCCGACCAGCTTGCGGAGTTTGAACACGAGGTGCAGATGCACCGCCGGGTGAGCTTCCGCATCCGCGACATGATGAAGAGCTTCCCCTCCCAGGGGCACCCCATGGACGCGCTGCAGGCCAGCGCCGCCTCCCTGGGGCTCTTCTATTCGCGCCGGGCACTCGACAACCCCGAATACATCTATTCGGCGGTGGTGCGGTTGATCGCCAAGATCCCCACGATGGTGGCGGCGTTCCAGTTGATCCGTAAGGGACAGGATCCGATCCAGCCCCGCGACGATCTGGCTTTTGCAGCCAATTTCCTCTACATGCTCACCGAGCGGGAGCCGGATCCCCTGGCCGCCCGCATCTTCGATGCCTGCCTGATCCTGCACGCTGAGCACAGCCTCAACGCCAGCACCTTCAGCGCCCGCGTCACCGCCAGCACCCTCACTGACCCCTACGCCGTGGTGGCTTCGGCGGTGGGCACCCTTGCCGGCCCCCTCCACGGTGGCGCCAATGAAGACGTGCTGGCCATGCTCGAGGTCATCGGCAGCGAAGACCAAGTGGAGCCCTGGCTCGACCGCGCCATCGCCGAGAAGCAGAAGATCATGGGCTTCGGCCACCGGGAATACAAGGTGAAGGATCCCCGCGCCGTGATTCTGCAGAAGCTGGCGGAGGAACTGTTCGAAGCCTTCGGCCACGACCCTCTCTACGACCTGGCCCGCAAGCTCGAGGAAGCCGCCGCCTCCAGGCTGGGGCCCAAGGGGATCTATCCCAACGTCGATTTCTATTCGGGCCTGGTGTACCGCAAGCTCGGCATCCCCCAGGATCTCTTCACCCCGATCTTTGCCATGGCCCGCACGGCCGGCTGGCTGGCCCATTGGAAGGAGCAGCTCGGTGCCAACCGGATCTTCCGTCCCAGCCAGATCTACACGGGCTATACCGCCCGCACCTGGGTGGCGATCGAGGATCGCTGATCCCATGGCTCTGGCCCATCGGCAGGCGCTGCCGCCTAAGTTGCCCCCACTCACGCCATCGGCATGGTGAACCCCACCTCCAGGCCCCTGCTGGCTGCGGTTGCCCCTGGCCTCGACTTGCAGGCCAGCTTTGAGGCGGCCCTTCAGGGCTTCGGCCTCAGCGCGGGTGCCGCTCACCTGCTGTGGCTTCCCTTGCCCATGGTGCTGGTGCTTGTGGCCGCCGTGGTGGGGGTTCTGGTGAACGTGTGGCTGGAGCGCAAGATCTCCGCCGCCGTGCAGCAGCGGATCGGCCCCGAATATGCCGGTGCCCTTGGCATCCTCCAGCCCATCGCCGACGGCATGAAGCTGGTTTTCAAGGAAGACATCATCCCGGCCCGGGCCGATGGCCTGCTGTTCACCCTCGGCCCGGTTCTGGTGCTGGTGCCGGTGATCCTGAGCTGGCTGGTGGTGCCCTTCGGGCAAAACCTGCTGGTGAGCAATGTGGGTGTTGGGATCTTTCTCTGGATCTCCCTCAGCTCGATCCAGCCGATCGGGCTGCTGATGAGCGGCTACGCCTCCAACAACAAGTACTCCTTGCTGGGTGGCCTCCGGGCAGCTGCCCAGTCGATCTCCTACGAGATTCCCCTGGCGCTCGCCGTGCTCGCCATCGTGCTGATGAGCAACTCGCTCAGCACGGTCGACATCGTTGATCAGCAGACCGGCGCCGGAATCCTGAGCTGGAATATCTGGCGCCAGCCGGTGGGCTTCGTGATCTTCTGGATCTGTGCCCTGGCGGAGTGCGAACGCCTCCCCTTCGACCTTCCTGAGGCGGAGGAGGAACTGGTGGCCGGCTACCAGACCGAGTACTCCGGCATGAAGTTCGCCCTCTTCTATCTGGGCAGCTACATCAACCTGGTGCTCTCGGCCCTGTTGGTGTCGGTGCTTTACCTGGGTGGCTGGGGGTTCCCCATCCCGGTGGAGTGGCTGGCGGGCTGGCTGGGCCAACCTATTGATGCGCCGCTGGTGCAGGTGATCACCGCCTCCGTGGGCATCGTGATGACCGTGCTCAAGGCCTATCTACTGGTGTTCCTTGCGATCCTGCTGCGCTGGACTACCCCCCGGGTGCGGATCGACCAGCTGCTCGATCTGGGATGGAAGTTCCTGCTCCCCATCGCCCTGGTGAACCTGCTGGTCACGGCAGGTCTGAAACTGGCCTTTCCGGCCTTCTTCGGCGGCTGATCCCGCCCTTCCGCCTCCTCGCTGAGCCAGTCCATGTTCGGATTCCTCAAGAAAGTCGGCGACTACACCCGCGATGCCGTGGGTGCCGCCCAGTACATGACCCAGGGTCTGGCGGTGACGTTCGATCACCTGCGCCGCCGTCCGGTGACCGTGCAGTACCCCTACGAGAAGCTGATCCCTTCGGAGCGCTATCGCGGGCGGATCCACTACGAGTTCGACAAGTGCATCGCCTGCGAGGTGTGTGTGCGGGTCTGCCCCATCAACCTGCCCGTGGTGGATTGGGTGATGAACAAGGCCACCAAGAAGAAGGAGCTGCGCAACTACTCCATCGACTTCGGGGTGTGCATTTTCTGCGGCAACTGTGTGGAGTACTGCCCCACGAACTGCCTCTCGATGACGGAGGAATACGAATTGGCGGCCTTTGATCGCCACAGCCTCAACTACGACAACATCGCCCTCGGCCGCCTCCCCACGAGCGTGACCACCGATCCTGCGGTGATTCCCCTGCGCGAACTGGCCTATCTGCCCAAGGGCGAGATGGATCCCCACGGCGTACCCGATACCGCTCCCCGGGCCGGCAAACTGCCCGAGCAGGTGCTCGCCACCCTGCCGAAGAGCGAGTCCGCCCCTGAGGAGAACGGCTGATGACGATCGCGTCCACCACCCAGCTCATCTGCTTCGCCGCCCTCTCCGCCACCCTGGTGATCGGAGCCATCGGCGTGGTGCTCCTTCCCAACATCGTGTACTCCGCCTTCCTTTTGGGCGGCGTGTTCCTGTCGGTGGCGGGCCTCTATCTGCTGCTCAACGCCAGCTTCGTGGCAGCGGCCCAGGTGCTCGTGTATGTGGGCGCGGTGAACGTGCTGATCCTGTTCGCGATCATGCTCGTGAACAAGCGCGAAGACCTCTCCGCCATTCCCGGCCTGGCCCTGCGGCGCGTCCTCTCCGGTCTGGTGTGTGGTGGTCTGTTCGTGTTGCTCATCCGGGTGGCCTTCACCACTCCATGGGCCCTTCCTGGTCCCACACCCGTGGGCGAAGAGGCCACGATCCGCATCGGCGAACACCTGTTCAGCGACTACCTGCTGCCGTTTGAGCTGGCGTCGGTGCTGCTGCTGATGGCCATGATCGGCGCCATCGTGCTGGCCCGCCGTGATGTGCTCAGCACGGATGTGGCCACCGGTGAACCTGCCGACCAGGGCCTGATCGAGAAAGCCCGCACCCCTCTCCTTGTGGAGAACACCCTTCAGGAAACCGCACGATGAGCCTGGATCTGCCCACCTCCATCCCCCTCCAGGCCTATCTGGCCCTGGCTGCCGTGCTGTTCTGCACAGGCGTTTGGGGCCTGATCAACAGCCGTAATGCTGTGCGCGTGCTGATGAGCATCGAGCTGATGCTTAACGCCGTGAACATCAATCTGATGGCTTTCTCCAGCTATCTCGACGGCGACCTGATTCGCGGCCAGGTATTCGCCATCTTCGTGATCACCGTGGCTGCCGCTGAAGCTGCTGTTGGCCTGGCGATCCTGCTATCGCTGTATCGCAACCGCGAAACGGTCGACATGGAGCGCTTCAACCTGCTGCGCTGGTAACTCACTCCGCCCATGGAACTGCGGCGGGTTTGGCTGATCGTTCGTGCGGGCAGCCAGGCTGCCCAGCGCCAGGCCCGGCGCTGCGCTGAAGATCTCCGCGACCGTGGCGCCCATGTGGTGATCGCCACCAGCGGCTTCAGCGCCAACCCCTATCCCGGCCTCCTGGCCACCGAACCCGAGCTACCCGACCTCACCATCGTGCTCGGTGGTGATGGCACCGTTCTGGGGGCGGCCCGCCATCTGGCGGCCCATGGGGTGCCGATCCTGAGTTTCAACGTGGGCGGCCATCTGGGCTTTCTCACCCATGAGCGGCGGCTACTCACGCTTGGGCCTGGCCCCGATTGTCTCTGGAATCGTCTGCAGGACGATCACTTTGCCCTGGAGCGGCGCATGATGCTTGCCGCCCATGTGGACCGGGCCGATGGCACCGAGCAGGTGTGCGCCGACGGCCCCCACGTGGCGCTCAACGACCTCTATCTGCGCCCCTGTCTCGATGATCTCTCGCCCACCTGTGTGCTGGAGCTGGAGATCGATGGGGAGGTGGTGGACCAGTACCGGGGCGATGGGCTGATCCTGGCCACCCCCACCGGCTCCACCGGCTATGCGATGGCCGCCGGTGGGCCGATCCTGCATCCCGGCATCGAAGCGATCGTGGTCACGCCGATCTGCCCGATGAGCCTCTCCAGCCGCACCGTGGTGGTGCCGCCCCGCTCGCGGCTGAGCGTGTGGCCCCTGGGGGAATCCAGCCGCCGCGTGAAACTCTGGAGCGATGGCGCCCACGCCACCACCCTCGAACCCGGCGATCGGGCCATGGTGCAGCGCAGCCCCCATCCTGCCCTGTTTGTGCTGCTGGAGCAGAGCCCGTCGTACTACCGCACCCTCACCCACAAACTGCACTGGGCCGGCAGCCTCACCGCCGCCGAACCCTCACCGAATTGATCCGCACCGAACGGAGCTATGCCCATGGCCCTGGAGATTGAACGTCGGTTTCTGGTGGCGGGCGATGGCTGGCGCCCCCATGTGCGCTGGAGCCGCAGCCTGCGCCAGGGCTATCTCGCTGGCGGGCCGGATGGGGTCACTGTGCGGGTGCGGGAGGCGAAAGATCAGGCCTGGCTCACGCTGAAGGTTGCAGCGTCGGCTGATGGGCTTGTGCGCCACGAGTTCGAATATCCGATTCCGCTGGCCGATGCCAGCGATCTGCTCGCCCTGGCTCCGCGCCAGCTGGCCAAATGCCGCCATGGCCTGGATCTGGCTGGGGGCGATTGGGTGCTCGATGTGTTCGAGGGGGCCAATGCCCCGCTGGTGGTGGCGGAGGTGGAGATCCAGGATGCAGCTGTGAAGATCATTCCCCCGGCCTGGTGCGTGCTGGAGATCACTGGTCGCCCGGAGCTCAGCAACGCGGCCCTTTCGGCCCAGCCACTGGCGGGTTGGCCAGCAGAGAAGCGGAAGGAGTTGCTGGCGGCTCTTGAGCCGTGAGCAGCGGCCTGTAGGGTCGATTCGGAATATTTTGTGAAGCCCGCGCTGTTGAGGGCGTCTCCGCTCCGGATCCCGTGCCCGCTTTGCGCCCCGCCACCGTTGTTGCTTCGGTTGAGAGCCCTATCCCCGCTTTCGTGGCGCTCTACGACGACGAGGGAGTCCTGCGCTGTGTGGGTGGTGATCAGGCCGCATGCCTGGCCTACGCCCAACTGTTTGCGCTCGATCCGGAGTCCTGCTCGCTGGTGAGCCTCAACTGAGCTGGGGGTCCGTCGCGTCCGTCGAGGGAGCAGCAGTTGAAGCCGTCGCGGCAGATCTTGCCGTGATCCATGGCCCAGTTGAGCAGAGCTACCCGGTTTTTGGCGCCCGTTTTGGTGAAGATATTGCTCACGTGGTTGTCCACCGTGCGCTTGCTGATGGTGAGGCGCTCGGCGATTTCCTGATTGGTGAGCCCTTCGGCCACCAGCTCGATGATCTCGATTTCCCGCTCAGAGAGCTCGTTCACGGGGCAACGTGTGGGTTGAGAGCTGAGCTGTCCAGTCACTGTAGGCAGGCAGTCCAGGGCCGCGCTGCCGCATGATGGGCCGGTCTGCGTGAAAGGTTTGCGGCTTCAGGAGGCTCTGGCCAGCGGTCGTTTTGTGGTGACCGCGGAGGTTACGCCTCCCCGTGGTGGTGATCCGGCCCGCACCCTCGAGGCAGCCCGGGCTCTGAAGGGCTGGGTGGACGCTGTGAACGTCACCGATGGCAGCCGCGCCGTGATGCGGATGAGCAGCCTGGCGGTGTGTTGCCTGCTGCAGCGTGAGGGCATCGAGCCCGTGTTGCAGATGGCTTGCCGCGACCGCAATCGCATCGCCCTGCAGGCCGACCTGCTCGGTGCCCATGCCTTGGGCCTGCGCAACCTGCTTTGTCTCACGGGCGATCCGGTGCGGGCTGGCGATCAGCCTGATGCCAGGCCAGTGAATGAGCTGGAGTCGGTGCGGCTGCTGCGGCTGGTGAGCGAACTCAATGCCGGTTGCGACCCCGTGAAGGGTGCGCTGCCGGATGGCCCCACAGCGTTGTTCGCAGGGGCGGCGGCCGATCCCCAATCGCCTAGTTGGAGTGGTTTGCGCAGCCGCGTGCGGCGTAAGGCTGAGGCCGGAGCACGCTTCGTGCAAACCCAGATGGTGACCGATGCCGATGCCCTGCGGCGGTTTGTCGATGAGGTTGCCGCACCCCTCGGACTGCCCGTGATTGCCGGGGTGTTTTTGTTGAAGTCGGCCAAGAACGCTGCCTTCATCAACCGGGTGGTGCCCGGCGCCAACATTCCCCAGTGTGTGATTGATCGGATGGGGGCAGCCACTGATCCCGCAATGGAAGGCATCGCCATCGCTGCCGAGCAGGTGGAGCTTTACAGGGGCATTGCCCAGGGGGTGCACCTGATGGCCATCAAGGCTGAGGAACGGATCCCAGCCATCCTGGAGCGGGCAGGGTTTTCACCTTCAGCTGGCGACCTGGCTGAGGGCCAGGTCGGTGCCGAGCAGCTCGGCCATCGCCTTCTGCTGCGGTGATGGAGCGGCGTGATCCTGGCGGCGAGCGTCAGTGATCAGCCAGTCGAGGGCTGCTTCCTGGAGGTCGAAGTGGTCGCCGTTGCGGTCCACGCAATAGCGGCCGAACACGAGTTTCTCCACCAGGCGCACACCGGGGCCGATACGCGAATAATCAAAAATAATCGAGTTGTCGATCGTGGCGCCCTCGCAGATGTGGCAGCTGGGTCCGATCATCGCCGGGCCGATGATGGTGGCGCCATCGTCGATGCGGGTCATGCCGCCCACGTAAATGGGCCCCTGCACGTTGATCTTGTCCCAGTTGGCGGCCACGTTTAGGCCGGTGAAAACACCTGGCAGCACTTCCTTGCCGGGAATCTGCACCTGGCGCACCTGACCCTGGAGCACGCTGCGGATAGCCTGCCAATAATCGGGAACTTTGCCGATGTCCACCCATTCGAATTCCATGGGCAGGGCATAGAACGGAGCCCCGGCTTCCACCAGCCGTGGGAAGAGGTCTGAACCGATGTCAAAGGGCTGACCGTTGGGCACGTAGTTGAGCACTTCTGGCTCAAAGATGTAGATGCCCGTGTTGATCATGTCGCTAGCAGCTTCGGCCACGGCCGGCTTTTCCTGGAACGACTGCACCCGGCCGTTCTCATCGGTCACCACCACGCCATAGCTGCTCACCTGGTCGCGGGGGACCCGCTTGGTGATCAGACTGGCCAAGGCGCCCTTTTCGCGGTGACGACGCACCGCTTCGGTGAGATCCAGATCGATCAGGGCATCACCGCAGAGCACCACGAAGGTGTCGTCGAAGAAGGGCTGAAAGTTCTGGATTTTCTTGAGTCCGCCGGCTGAACCGAGGGCCTCACCGATCAGCTCCCCTTCTTCAATCCGGCCTTCGAAGCTGTAGGCGATCTGCACGCCGAAGCGCTGACCATCGCGGAAATAGTTCTCGATCTCCTCCGCCAGGTGGGAGACGTTCACCATGATTTCGTTGAACCCGTGCTCGCGCAGTAGTTCCAGCAGAAACTCCATTACGGGTTTCTGCAGGATCGGGATCATCGGCTTCGGGATCACATGGGTGATGGGCTGCACCCGTGTGCCCTTGCCGGCCGCCAGGATCATCGCCTTCATCGGCGTTCTCTTGCATCCGACAGTGGGACCACCTTAGGGATGGCGCTCATGCCGCCAGTGCCTCCGGAGCCGGCGCCTGAGCTGACCCCACGGCGCTGGAGAGCGGCAGTTGCACGCTTTCTTCGCTCACCAGGATGCGGCGAAGGCTGAGCGGGCCGAACAGTCCTCCCTGCTGCTCCAGCTCCACCTTCCCCTGGTGGCAGAGAAAGAGCAGCGCCCAGAACACCCCCACCCGGTCGGCGTCGAGGTCATGCTCCACTTGGCCGGTGTTCACGGCATCAGCCCAGGCGCACACCAGGTCTTCAAAGTCCGTCCAGTGGGTGGCGGGATCCCAGTGGAGCAGAAACTGGCTTAGGGCTGCAGTGGTTTCAGGCAGCTTTTCCCGATGGGCCAGGGCTGCCACCTGCTCGATCGCGGCCCGTTCGCTGTAGCGCTTGGGCCTGTGGCGCTGGCGGCTCCGCAGCTCTTCGTTTTCCAGGCGCTCGGCAATGTCCTCCAGCTGGCGGATCAGTTCGCCAAGGGTCACCGGGCGCTGCAGTGGCGGGGGGGCCACCGGGCGGCGCCAGAGATGGCGTTCCGGTTTGCGGGGGAGTTCGATGCCGGGGTTCACCAGCCAGCCCTGGCCGTCGTCGCCGAACGCGTAATCGAAGTGGTCTTCGACCTCTGGCTCCGGTGGGAAGGTGCTGGCCTCGAGCACTTCGGCCTTGAGGCCCACCAGCACCGAAGCCGCCAGGAACGCTTCGCTGGAGTCGGCCAGATCCTGTTCGTAGCTGCCGCCGAAACCGCTGGTCACCAGGCGCGGCACCACGATGCGCTGGCGCAGTTGATCGAGAAAGCCGTCCACCACGGCGATCACATCCACGTCCCAGGGATCGATGTCCCCCCGCTCCGCTGCGTCCTGCAGCAGCCGGATGGCAAGCCTGGCACCGCTGTCAGCCAAGCCCCGCTACAACGCAATCTCTACGGGCCACGCTACCGGTGGTGTGGCGATGCCACCAGTGGCCTGCGGTTGGCTTCAGTTCACCGCCACGGTGACCGAACCGTCGGCGTTGCCCGTGGCCTCTGTGCTGCTGCCACCGCTCTGGCCAGCGGCCGGCAGCAGCCCTAGCTGGGCATCCACCGTGGCGCGATAACGCTGCAGGTCGTTTTCCAGCTCCTGGATGCGCACCTGCTGGGCTTCCATTTCGCTCTGGTTCTGGATGGCCTCCACCTTGCGCACCACGCCGGTCCACACGGCAAACACCCAGGCGGCCGTGGCACCCAGGCCACCCACCAGCAGCAGCATGGCCGCCAGTGGCAGGGTGGCCGTAACTCCGGGCAGGAAGTGCACGGTGGTGGGCGCGGTGTTCTCGAGGGTGAACATCACCATCGCCAAGCCAAAGCTGAAGATCAGCAGGAAGTTCAGCTGTTTCATCGGGATTCAGCCGCCGGGAATCTTCGTGGGACGAGCCTACGCGGATCCGCTGGGTAGGAACGGTGCCTTGAGCGGTGTCTGGCGGATCAGGCTGCTGCCAGTTGGATTGCGCAGGGCCTGCATTGCGGCTTCGTTGCGGGCCACCAGCACTTCCATGGTGGAGCGGTAGGTGTCGGTCATCAGCCGGGGATAGAGACCGATCCCGATGATTGGCACCAGCAGACAGCCGATCACATAGATCTCGCGCGGCTCGGCATCGACCAGGTGGGTGTGCTCGGCCAGCTCCATCTTCTCCTTGCCGTAGAAGATCTCCCGCAGCATCGAGAGCAGGTAAATCGGGGTGAGGATCACGCCGATGGCCGCCAATCCGTCGATTACCACCCGGAAGGGCAGGGTGTACGCGTCGTCGGTGGCGAAGCCCACGAACACCATCAGCTCGCTCACGAAACCGCTCATGCCCGGCAGGGCCAGGGATGCCAGCGAGCACACGGTCCAGAGGGCAAACATCTTGCGCATCTTCTGGCCCACACCGCCCATTTCGTCGAGCTGCAGCGTGTGGGTGCGGTCGTAGGTGGCGCCCACCAGGAAGAACAGGCTCGCGCCAATCAACCCATGGCTGATCATCTGCAGCATGGCCCCACTAGAGCCCAGGGCGCTGAAACTGCCAATACCGATCAGTACGAAGCCCATGTGGCTGATCGAGCTGTAGGCGATTTTGCGTTTGAGGTTGCGCTGGGCGAAGGAGGTGAGTGCCGCGTAGATGATGTTCACCACCCCCAGCACCACCAGCAGCGGTGCGAACTGGGCGTGGGCATCGGGAAGGATCTGGCAGTTGAAGCGCAGCAGTGCGTAGCCTCCCATCTTCAGCAGGATGCCGGCCAGGAGCATGTGCACCGGCGCCGTTGCTTCGCCGTGGGCATCGGGTAGCCAAGTGTGCAGCGGCACGATCGGCAATTTCACGCCAAAGGCGATCAGCAGGCCGGCGTAGCAGAGCAACTGGAACTGGGGGCTGAAGTTCTTGGCCAGCAGGTCGGCGTATTCGAAGCTCACCGTGTCGCCGTAGAAGGCCATCGCCAGGCCCGCCAGCAGGATGAACAGGGAGCTTCCAGCGGTGTAGAGGATGAATTTGGTGGCGGCGTACTGGCGCTTCTTGCCACCCCAGATGGCCAGCAGCAGGTACACCGGAATCAGTTCCAGCTCCCAGGCCAGGAAGAACAGGAGCATGTCCTGCACGGCGAACACGGCGATCTGGCCGCCGTCCATGGCCAGTAGGAGGAAATAGAAGAGCTTGGGCTTGAAGCTCACCGGCCAAGCCGCCAGGCAGGCCAGGGCCGTGATGAAGCTGGTGAGCAGGATCAGCGGCATCGAGAGCCCATCGGCACCCACCGACCAGGCCAGCCCCAGGCTTGGCAGCCAGCTCACGTGCTCATCGAGTTGAAGTCCGGGATCAGCCGGGTTGTACTCGTTGAGATAGCCACCCACCGTGAGCAGGAAGGTGATCAGGGCCACGCCCAAGGCGTACCAGCGCACCTGCTTGCCCTCGCCCTTGTCGGGAACGAAGGGAATCAGCAGGGCTGCGCCGATCGGAAACAGGATCGAGGCGCTCAGCCAGGGGAAGGCCACGAACAAGCCACACCAATGGGCGGAGTGTAGAAATGGCGTTCAGGTCAGGCCCCGTCGGGTGGGGGGAGCCACACAGTCCGTCGTATCTGGGGGCTACTGGAGGGTTCGTGTCATGCGGCCTTCACGCGCGAGCGCTCAGGCGGCCGCACGACACGAACCTTCCAGAGCTTGGGTGGGCGGGCTATGGAGGGAGCAGCTGAATAGCGGGCACATCTGGTTTGCCTCCTAAATGCTTTGCAAAGCAACTCTTCTCACCGACGCCTTCGATGCCGAGCGCAGCGAGGCGAGGGCTCCTGAAGCCCGCGCCACCTACCGGCCTTGGTTCGCTGGGGTGAGGGGGAGCGAAGCCGCCTCGCGCCAGCGGGCGGTCTGAGCCCCCCTCACCCCAGCGAACCAAACAGCACCACCAGTGCGATCACGCCTCCGAACACGATCAGGGCATAGAACTGGGCTCGGCCAGTTTCGAAATACTTGAGGCCTTCGCCGCTGCCAAGGGTGAGCA
>CAIOXF010000053.1 GCA_903862155.1 uncultured cyanobacterium
CACTCCACCAATGCCTTCGCGGCCGATCACCTCGATGTGTACGGCTCCCGCTCGGCCGTGGCCCAGATGCTGGAGCTGCCCCCCGATGCCGGCCGGGAAGACACCGTGATCGGGGCCCTCACCGAGGCGCTCGACCAGGCCATGGCCCCATTCCTGGGGGCCGCGAGTGGCCTGGCCCAGGCTGAGCGCCAGTTGATGCGCTGGGGTGCCGCCTTCCCCGTGGCGCCAGGATTGCCGATCCAGCTCTCGCTGTGCCGCCAGAGCAAGGTGGGCTTCTGCGGTGACTACGTCACCGGCCCCGGGTTCGGCCGGATTGAAGGGGCATTGCGCAGTGCGGAGCGGCTGGCGGATGCCCTGCTGCGGGAGCTGGCTTGAGCCGCTGGCCTCAGGCGCAGCAGCAGCTCACTGCTTCGGCATCAAAGCGCTCCACCAGCTCCGGTCCGCCCAGGGAGTGGCTCCAGATCTCCACGTCACTGCCGGAGGGGCACTGGAAACTGAGCTGCTCGAACGGGAACACCACCCGCTCGAGAAAAAACGCATTCCGCCCTAAGCAGCGCAGGATCACCATGCGGTCGCTGCCGTTGGTGTAGCTGCAGCTCAGCCCCGCGCTGTTGGTGGTTGGTTCGGGTTCGGGGGAATCCACGGAAACGTCCACGGGGGCGTGCTGCTCTTCATCCCACTAACGCATGGGCTGCCGTGGGGACGGGTAGCAACGGTTACGGGCGTTTCGCTCAGCGGGCCTGCACCCGATCCATCAAGCGCTCGCTCAACAGCTCCGGTTCGGGGGTATCCAGCCGCAGGGTGCGCTCCAGCTGCTGGTTTCGCGACACGCGTAGGCAGTATTTGCAGCCGCCTGTGGTTTGGAGATGGCGCTCTGGCGTGATGCTGATCTGCCGCACGGGGTGGAGGGTGCAGCGGATCTTGATCGGGGTCTTGTAGCTCTTGTAGACGATCCCGGTGTAGTCGTACCGATCCCCGAAGCGATCCCTGGCGCGGGCGAGAAAGGTGGCCACATCAATCGGATTGCCCAAGGAGGTAGCGATCCCTGTCGGGCCGTTGCGTGGAGGCGTCAAACCTAGGCACAACCTTCACCCTCGCCCCGTGGCGGCCCAGGCCTGCAATCTTTCCCCATGAATGCTGGGCCGTTCGGGTTCAGCGTGAGCTGCTTGACGGAGACGGGCTGACCGCTGCTGGAGCTGCCGGAGCAGGTCCGCCGGCCACGGCGCTGGTGACATCGCGCAGCGGGAAGCTCGCGTTGCCCCAACCATCTTTTGGCAGGGCGCCACCGCCCTCGAACCAGGCAAGGATTACGGCATTGAGGACGCTCTCGCCATTGCCGGCGGGGGCCCGCAGGTTGAAGTGGTCGCCCCCTTCGGCGAGCACCAGCCGGTTGCCGCCGATGCCCACCGAGCGGGCCTGGTTGCGTACCGGTTCGATCGCCTCCGGCCCCACCGGCACCACCCAGTCGCGGGTGCCGCTCACCACCATCACCTGGGCGTTCATCGCATCGCCAGCACCGGGGGCGAACAGCAGCCTCATCGGTGGACTCACGGCCACCCCGGCTTTCACCCGCGGATCGGCCAGTCCGGAGCGGTCGGCGGAATCGAGGAAGCTGCATTGCAGCACCCAGCTGAGGTTGCGGGCCGGATCCTTCACATCGCTGCAGAACTGCTTGAGCTCCACCGAGCTGGGCCGTACCCCCGCCAGCTGCAGCACGGTGGTGGCGCCCCAGGAATGGCCTGCCGCCAGCACCGATCGCGTGTCGACCGGCTGGCGCAGCCCGAGCTTGCCCGCGGCCGCCGCATCGATCGCTGCCGACACATCCTTGGGCCGCAGCATCAGCTCGGCCGGACCCGGCGGTGGCACCTTGCCCGAGAGCATCTCCTGCTGCTGGCTCTTGTCGCTGCCGGGATGCACCGGCATCACCACCGTGTAGCCGTGGCTGGCCAGGTGTTCGGCCCAGCCCTCGAAGTTTGCGGGACTGTCCCACAGGCCGTGGGAGATCATCACGAGTTTGCCGTTGCCCTTGCCGGTGGGCTCCACCACCACCAGCTCCAGCGGTGCCTCTCGGTGGGCCGCACTCATGCTCGTGGTGCGGCGTGCGGTCTGGTTGTTGCCCGCTGCGCTGAAGCGCCCATCGCTGCTGGCTGCGGTGGTGCCGGCCACCAGGGGCACGGCCGCCTGCTGCTGTTGCTTGAGCCGCTGGATCGCCACCAGGAAGCGGTTGAGGTCGAGGGTCACCGTCTGGCCGGGCACCACCTGGAGCACATCCACCAGGGTCACTTCACCCTTGTTGTCGCGGGCAGCCTTCTGCAGGGCCTGCTCCAGCTCCACCGAGCCCTGGCTGGGGGGTTGTCTCACCCCATCCACTTCCCCAAGGGCGCTCACCACCAGCAGCACCTGATCCAGCAGGGCGCTGCCCATGGAGTTGCGCAACGCCGAGCGCATCTGCACAGGCAGGGGGGAGGCCATCAGGGCCGAGAGCTTGCGGCCAATCTCTCCGTTGGTGGCGCGGTTCAGTTCGGCCAGGTCGCTGTTGCCGTTCAGCAGTGCGGAGGGACTGCGCAGCTCCTCCACCTTCACCGTGAAGGTGTCTTGTATGAAAGGCAGCTTGAGCTTGATCGTTTCGATTGCCCGGGCCGGTGCGGCCATTGGCAGGGGAGCCAGCAGGGCGAGCGCCACCAGCAGCCTGCGTAGCGGATGCGATCCGATCAAAAAAGGCCAGCAAGTGGCGCCATCCTGCCGGTTGTTGTCACCATGAAGGAATGAACCCGAAGGCAAGTACTCCCCGCTGGCCGGTCTGGCTCAAGCTGTTGCTTGGCGGCGCGGTGCTGGCGTTTGTGTGGTCGCCGTTCCTGGCGATGGTGGTGCGCCTCTCCGGGGTGAATCCCCGCCTCGCTCCCACCGGCGCACCGATCAATGCGCCCCTGCCTGAAGCCGGTGATTCCGGCCCCGTGAATCAAACCACCGTGCCCTGAGCCCGGCGGATGTGGCGGCGCAGCTCCCACCCCTTCACCAGCCGGTAGATCACCGGCACCACAAAAAGGCTGAGGGTGGTCGACACGAGCAGCCCGAAGAACACCACGGTGCCGATGCTCACCCGGCTGCCGGAGCCGAAGCCACTGGCGAACAGCAGCGGCACGAAGCCCGCCAGCGAGGAGAAGGCGGTGAGCAGGATCGGTCGCAAACGGGCCACTGCCGCGCCGTGGATCGCCTCGGCCAGGGGCATGCCGCCGGCGAGCCGCTGGTTGGCGAATTCCACGATCAAGATGCCGTTCTTGGCCGCCAGGCTCACCAGCACCAGCAGGCCCATCTGGCCGTACACATCCAGCGGCAGCCCCCGCAGCGCCAAGCCGCATAGCGCCCCCAGCAGGGCCAGCGGCACCGTGACCAGGATGATGAACGGATCGGCGAAGTTCTCGTAGAGGGCTGCCAGCAGCAGCACCATCACCACCATCGCCAGCACGAACACCCGG
>CAIOXF010000054.1 GCA_903862155.1 uncultured cyanobacterium
CTGACACGCAAGCGACCAGCTAACGTAGTCTCGAAATAGTCAGATGCCGGCAGTGTTGTACAAAGATAGTGATTAAAGCCATATGGTTCACAAACAAATTCTCCAGGACCGTCCCCAGAAGCCAGCCAGACCACGTTATAGGCGTCGTCAATGATTAGCTGGCGAAGATGTGGACCTGCATCTTCAAGATTGAGGCGGGGCAGCAGTTGCTGGAGATGATCACGTAAGGGAGGTTGCTGCATTACTGACGGGAGACGATAACTATTAACGCAGGCGGTTAGTGCATGTCATTGAGAGTAGGAATATTCAGTGGTGGAGACGAGGGCACTATTGGCTGGTGATCGCAGGATCATTCGCTACAGAATTCGAGGCAGAAACCGGGAAGCGAAGCACAAAGCAAGAACCCTTGCCAGCGTCGTTATCGACGACAAAGACAGAGCCATGCATACGTTCCGTAATCAGCTTGACAACAGCCAAGCCGACCCCCGAACCGGAGACAGCTGAAGAAGAGCCCACGCCTCGGTTAAATGGCTTAAATATTGACTGTTTAAATGCATCGGGAACGCCTGGACCCTCATCGATCACTCTGAAATCAACGCGTGAGTGGTCGGCCGAGATCAAAACTAGGATTTCACTCTGTTGGGATGAGTACTTAACGCCATTCTCAATCAAATTGAGAATACAGTCTCGTAGTCGTTCGGGATCAACACTCAGCTTCGTACCCAGCAATTCGTTCTCATTTTGAGACTCCAGCTGAAGATTGACCCGCTTGGTCCATGCCAGCTTGCTTAAAACCGCCTGAAGATCAGCAATAACTTCGCGAACTGCTATCGCCTTTACAGAGAGGCTCACGGTTCCGCTCTCGCCTCGCGCAAGATCGACAAGGTTTTTGGTTAACTTTTCGGCTCGGTAAGACTCTTCTTGAATGTCTACAAGGCTGCTTTGAATACTGGGTTCCAGCGATGAAGCTCGCCTAATCACACGGCGACAGGAGGCAGTGATCAGGGAAAGGGGTGTCAGCAACTCATGGCTCATAGCACGCACCAATAGCTGCTCTGTGCTCCAGGTTTTTTCTAGTCTCTCTGCCAGCTTTTGATAAGACAGAGCAATCCCCTTGAGCTCATTCGGTTGAGCATCGATTGAAACAGCCATCGATCCAATACTGCCTGAAGGATTGAGTTCAATCGAATCAAGACCGCGCTCTAGGGCGGCTAAAGGCTTCAGGACGGTACGATTCAGAATCAACTGAATGAGTATCAATACAAGGGTAACAGATACGAGCCAGGTTAAAGCTAAAAAGGTGAGATTGCTTTGGCGACTAGCGGGGGTGACACCTACATCTTCTATGAATCGGAGTACTCCTTCACCCGAAGGCAGTGGCATCGAGCAAGTAAAGTAGGTTTCACCTTCAAAAGTGAATGCACGAGGCTTCTGCATGCCTGGAGAATTTATCCCGGCAACCTCAAGAAGCTTTGGATTAGCAAAGAAACCCTGGACAGAGGGTGATGAAGGGAACATTGGGGGCTTGCCCGGCCTGCTTAACCACACCATGACCCGTGCGGCCGAGAAATCCTCCATGACTCGTTTGACTCGCTCTTCAAAAGCAGCTTCTTCAACGGCCGTAAGTATCTTTTTTGGTGGTTGTCCCTGATCTGATAACAGCACGCCAATGCTTTCAGCGGTAGCCATCACCAAGCGCTCGTGACGCTGTAATCGATCCCTATTAATCAGCTGTTCAGTGCTAACTAGAAGTACGGCGTAGGTCACCGAAAGGACTCCAAGCAGCGAGAGTCCAAAGCGCCGACGAATGGAAAAGCCCGCTCGAGACTCAGCTGGCACAAAGCGTCTCAGAAGACTCACAAGGCAAACCTGCGTTGCTTAGAAACAATGTCTAGCGGCCATCCGATCGTGATGCAATCACTCAACACCACCCCAGCAGGTGATTTCAGGCGCCAGGGCGCTCCAGGGCCCGCAGCAACTGGCCCATCAGCAATGCCACCGCATCGCCGCCCAAGCCGGCCTTGCCGGGATCGAGATCCCCGGGCTCCACAGCCACCCAGCCGCCTTCCCCGGGCAGACGAAGCTCAAAGTGCAGATGGGGCCCTGTGCTCAGGCCCGTGCTTCCCACTCGGCCGATCACCTCGCCCTGGCGCACCTGCTCGCCGGTCTTCACATACAGCTCGCTGAGGTGGCCGTAGAGGGTGCGGCGATGGGGGTTGTCGTGCTCGATCTCCACCGCCAGGCCATAGCCGCCGGCCAGGCCGCTGCTCACCACCCGGCCGCTGAGGGCCGCCACCACCGGCGTGCCTTCCGGAGCGGCCAGGTCGCGGCCGGCATGCATCAGCCAGCTGCCCAGCACCGGATGGAGCCGGTAGCCGAAGTTGCTGGTGGTGATCGCCGAGCCGATCAGGGGGAACAGCAGGCGGCGGTTGCCATTGCCACCGATCGGAGCCGGCCTCGGCGTCACGCCGAACACATCGGCCAGGCGGAAGGTGCCGCCATCTCCAGCCAGCAGGGCGGATACCGGCACGGTGAGCGGCGGCAGAGGCCGGCCGTCGGCACCGAGACGCTCGCCGATCAGCTGGCCATCGGCTCCGATGCGACTCCGCCAACGCACCGCCACACCGGTACGGCACTCCTGGACTGAAAGCGCCCCAGTGCGGCAAGCCTGCTGATGGGCGGGCACGTTGAAGGGCACCATGGCCGAGCCGCTGCGGATCCGGGCCCGCTCCGCCGGGGTCACCACCCCATCGCGCACTAGGGCATCGAGGGAGGAATCGAAGCGGGCGGGGGGCTGGCTGCGCAGCAGGGCGGGGTCGGGCCGCAGGGGCTGGGGCAGCGCTTCGGCCGCCGGGTTGGGAGGCAGCACCGGAGCACTCGGCGCCGGCACATCAGAGGGGGTGGTTTGGGCCGCAGCCAGTCCCCAGCCCAGCAGCGGCGCTGCCAGCAGCATCAGGCCCCCCAGAGGGGAGAGCGCGCGGGCACGGGGATGGACAACCATGGGCGGACTTTAGAAATCGCGGCGCCACACGGCTGAGCCGCCCGTGGGATCCACCACCCGCAGACCACCATCGCGTTCCAGCCCTGCAATCTGCCAGCACACCCCATCCCGCTGGATCCCCTCCGGCGGTCTCCATAACCGTTGCTCCACCTCCAGGCGCACCCGCTCGGGGTGGGGGGCCAGCGCCAGGGTGCGCTCGATCGCCCGCTGGGCCAGGACCTCCAGTGCCCGGGGCGTGGCCCGGGGATCAAAGCGCGCAAGCCGGCTGTTCAGCCGCCGCTGCCCCACCGGCTGCTGCAGCGCCTGCCCAAGAGCGATCGCTCCCACCGGAGCCCGGTTGATGCCGTTGAGCCCCAGCCCCAGCTGGGCCCAACGCACCCGGCCACCCCGCAACCGCAACCGGGGCAGCAGCCCCGCCAACTTGCGGCCTCCCAGATAGAGATCGTTGGGCCACTTGATCGCCAATGGCAGCGGTGCAGCGGCCAGCGTGAGCGCCTCCAGCTCCTGGGCCACGCCCAAGGCCATGGCCAGGGCCGGTGCCGCGGCCCGCGAGGCATCGGCAGGCCAGGGAAAAGCCGCGCTGAGCCACAGCCCACCGGCGGGCGATTGCCACACCCGCCCCTGCTGGCCCCGGCCAAAGCGCTGGCGCCGGGCCACCACCATCCGCCGCCAGCCGCGATCTTCTTCAGGCGGAGGGTCCCTCAGCAGCCAACGCTCCAGCTGCCGCTCCGTGCTGGCGCACACCGCCAGGCGACGCACCTGCCAGGGCGGACTCACCCCTACGCCAGTTGCGCAAACCAGGCGCCAATCCTCCTTGCACCCTGCTCCAACTGCTCCACGGGATGCACCAGGGCCAACCGCGCCCAGCCTTCCCCGCCTGGGCCAAAGCCATTCCCCGGTGTGAGGGCCACGCCGGTGGCCTCCAGCAAGGCAGCACAGAAGGTTTCTGAATCCCAGCCGCGGGCCTGGGCCACCGGCGGCAGCTGCAGCCACAGGTAGAGCGCCATCGACGGAACACGCACCGGCCAGCCGACGGCCTCCAGAGCCGCGGCCATCCGGTCGCGGCGCTCGCGGTAAGTGGCCTTGAGCCGCTCGGGCCAGTCGCCCGCCTGCTCCAGGGCCGCGATGGCTCCTGCCTGCAGCGCCAGCGACTGGTTGAAATCCACCACCCCCTTGAGCTGGCGCAACCCGGCGATCAGCCCAGGAGCGCCAATGGCGAAGGCCAGCCGGAAGCCGCCCAGGCACCAGCTCTTGGACAACGAGAAAAACTCAATGCCGCACTGGCGCCAGGCCGGGTTGCGCAGCAGGGCAGGCGCCTCTCCATCGAGGGCCAGATCCACGTAGGGGTTGTCGTGGGCCAGCACGATGCCGTGCTCCGTGGCCCGCTCCACGGCCGCATCGAGCCAGGCCTGCTCACCGGTGGTGGCGGTGGGGTTGTGGGGGAACCCCAGCACCATCAGTTTCAGGCGCCGCCAGGTGGCGATGTCGATGGCGGCGAAGTCGGGCTTCCATCCCGCATCGGCATCGAGGGGCAACAGCACCGGCTCCGCAGAGGCCAAGTGCAGCCCACCCATGTGGGAGGGGTAGTAGGGATCGAGCAGAAGCGCCGCATCGCCGGGGTTGAGCACCGCCAGGGGCAGGTGGGCCGTGCCCTCCTGGCTGCCCACCAGCAGCTGCACTTCCGTGTCGGGATCGACCGCCACGCCGAAGCGACGGAGGGCCCAGGCGGCAACGGCCTCACGAAACGGCCGGGTGGCGGCATTGAGGCAGTAGGCCGCGCTCTCGGGCGCCGCAAGCTTGTTGCCCATCGCCGTGATGGCGGCAGGGGGCGGCAGCAGATCGGTGGAGCCCAGAGAGAGATCGAGCAGCGGCGGCAGCCCGCTATCCGGATCGGAGCAGCGCCGGCAGTAGGCGGCCTTGCGCTGATCGTTGCGGGCGAACACCCCACTCCCGAGCCGGCCCACCCGCTCCGAGAGAACGCCCGACCAGGACGGCGCCGCCGCGACCACCATCAGACGTTGGCGTCGAGGAAGGCCTGCAGCTGGGGCTTGGCCATGGCTCCCTCGTGGCGGGCCACTTCCACGCCGTTCTTGAACACGATCAGGCAGGGCAGACCCTGCACCTTCTGGGCATCGCGGGTGGCCGGGTTTGGATCAGCTTCGAGCTTGCCCACCTTGAGCCGATCGCCGAACTCGCTGGCGGCCCAATCCATCAAGGGGGCCATCAGGCGACAAGGGCCACACCAGGTGGCCCACACATCCACGAGCACGGCACCCGGGGTGTCGAGCACTTCGGCTTGGAAATTGGCGTCGGTGAGCTCGAGAACGGCCACGTCGAGGCTGGTTGCTGGGGCGATTGTATGGAGATGGCCCTGGTGGAGAAGAACTGGCCTCAGAGCTTGTCGATCGAGCGTTTCAGCTCCTCCAGCTCCGCGTCCACCTCGGTCACCTTCACCGGCTCCAGCTGGGGCGTGGCAGCGGAGGTGCCTGGCAGAGCCGCACCGGTAGGAGCACCGGAGAGGCGCTGCTTCATGGCGGCCAGCTCGTCGTCGACCTCGGGGGCACCTTCGAGGGCGGCGAACTGGCTCTCCAGATCGGCGCCGGCCAGCTCGGCTGCCGCCTGGCTGCGGGCCTCGAGGGTCTGCACCTTTTCCTCCATCCGCTCGAAGGCGGCCATGGCCGAATTGGTGCCGAGATTGCCCACGGCGCTCTGCAACTGCTCCTGGGCCTGGGCCGCCTGGGCCCGGGCCTTGAGCATGTCTTTCTTGGTTTTGGCCTCGGCGATCTTGGCTTCGAGCTGCACCAGGCTCTTCTTGAGCGTGTCCACCTGGCCGGCCTGGCTCTGCAGCTGGCCGTTGAGGGCGGTGGCGGTGTCTTGGTAGGTCTTGCGGCGGGAGAGGGCTTCGCGGGCCAGATCCTCCTCGCCTTTCTTCAGCGCCAGCTCAGCCCGCTCATACCAGGTTTTGGCCTGGGCCTCGGCCTGCTCGGCCTGGTTCTGGATCCGCTTCTGGCTGGCGATCGCGGCGGCCACCGCCTGGCGCAACTTCACCAGGTCGTCCTGCATGTCGGCGACCGACTGATCCAGGATCTTGGCCGGATCCTCAAGGCTGCTCACCGCCGCATTGGCGTTGGCACGAACGAGGCGGCTGAGGCGGTCGAAAAAGCCCATGGATACCGGCGGGGGCGTCGCCTGAGGCTAACCAGAGGATCTCAACGCTTCAGCCAGCGGCGAACAGCCGGATTGCCGCCCTGCCAATACCGTTGGGGGATGGCCCGCACCCCCAAAACCTTCAGCCGGCGCCAGGGTGGCGTGAACGTGCTGGTGCCGCCGCCGCGGCCGCCGGTGGAGGGGGTGGCGAGCTGCCTCGACACCCTGCGGCGGGAATGGCAGCGCGACGGCAACCTGGCGGCGCTCTGGCAGGCCTGGCCAAAACTTGCCGGCCCCCAGTTGGCACCCCATTGCCGGCCCCTGCGTCTGCAGAACGGCCGTCTCACGGTGGGGGCTGCTCCGGGGCCCTGGCTGCAGGCCCTGCAATACAACCGCCACCAACTGGTGGGGGCCCTGCGAGCCGCAGGGTTCCCGGTGCGGGAGGTGCGGGTGGAGCAGCACCACGCCACACCGCTGCCGGCCCCGGGTAGCGCAGAGGAGGCCGAGATCTGGCTCCATCACCCCAGCCGGGTGGATGTGCACGGCATGGGCCAGTGCCCCCGCTGCGGCAGCCCGGCCCCCAGCGGAGAGATCCAGCTCTGGGGCTATTGCGGTTTTTGCCGGCGCGAGGCGCTGGGTCAGCCCTGAGGCCGAGCAGAACTCAGTAGCGCTCCGGCCGAGGGTCGCGCCACTCCAGGCGCACCCCTTGTGCTTCCAGCGTGCGGACCCGGCGCTCCAGGGCCTGGCGGTCCAGCCGCCAGAGGCGATAGAGGCCGGAGCGGCCCAGCTCCTGGTGCAGCAGCCCCCGCCAATGGGGCAGGTCCGCGGTGCCCTGGTCAATCACCACCAACACCGTGGGCGACTGCA
>CAIOXF010000055.1 GCA_903862155.1 uncultured cyanobacterium
GCTGCTCGCCAGCTGGCGGCCGCTGGCCAGGGTGCGGTCGAGCTCGTTGAGGGTGGCGGGGATGCGCTTGCCGGCCAGGTTCGCGCTCGCCCCCAGGGCCTTCTGCAACGGGATCCGGGTCTGGGCCAGTTCGATCAGCAGCGTGCGGGGGTCGGGGCTGGGGTCGTACACGATCATTTCGCCGCTGCCGATGCCCTTGCCTCCCACCGAAGCCGGATCGGGGCTGAGCGCCACGTAGGGGTTGCCCAGCAGGGAGTCTTGAGAGAGGGTGCCCCGGCTGCGGCGGCCCACCATGGGCCGGTACGACTCGCCCAGGTCGAGGTTCACCAGCACCTGGCCGTCGGGCTGCAGCTGCAGGTTGCGAACCCGACCCACCGTGAAGCCCGAGATCTTGACGGCCATGCCGGGCTTCAGCCCCGCCGCCGTGTAGGTGCGGAACTGCAGTGCCACGGTCGGGCTCCACCAGTTGCGCGTGGTTCCCATGCTGGTGAGATAGGTGCCGAGCAGCACCACGCCGCCCGCCAGCAGGGCCACACCCTGCAGGGCCGGCCCCCAGTCGCTGCGTGGCTTAGCCATTGCCGCTCACGCGCAGGGGATCCACCGCCAGCACCCACACCAAATCAATGGCCAGCAGGGCTGCTGTGGAGATGGCGATGGACTCCGACATGGCCCGTGCTTCGCTGGTGCGCCGCCCCCGGAACCACACCCCCTGCTGGATGCACAGCAGGGCGGCAATGGCACCGAACAGAGCTGCCTTCACCAGCGTCACGCCGAACAGCAGGGGATCGAGGTTTCCCATCAGGAAGCGCATCTCGCCCACCGAATCGGCTTCCGGCTTGGTGATCACGGCGGCCACCAGGGCGGCCGTCTCGAAATACAGCACCAGCACCAGCGATGACAGCGCCATCGCCAGCACCCGCGGCAACCGCAGGCGCCAGCCGCGCCGGCCCAGGCGGCTCACCACGCCGGCCTCCTCGATCAGCAGCGGTCCCTCGCGCAGCAGTTGCAGCAACGTCACCGCCAGCGGGGCCATGTAGAGGGTGCTGCGCACGGCCAGCACCTGCACGTCGATGGCAGTCACGTCCTGCAGGGGCGTGGCCAGCAGCTGGATGAAACCCAGCGAGAGGCCGGCGCCGGCCAGCACCACGGTGCCGGCGGAGCGGCGATCGAGGCCGCGCACCAGCTCCAGCAATCGGGGCCGCGCCACGTGAGGCAGAAACAGGGTGCGGCCAGGATGGCAGCAATGTGCGGCAGTGGCCGATGAGCAAGCTGCGGGTGGGCGTGGCCGGGCCGGTGGGCTCCGGCAAAACGGCCCTGGTGGAGGCCCTCTGCCGGCGGCTCCGGGATCGCCTGCAGCTGGCGGTGGTGACCAACGACATCTATACCCAGGAAGACGCCCAGTTCCTCACCCGCGCCGGGGCCCTGGAGCCGGAACGGATCCGTGGCGTGGAAACCGGTGGCTGCCCCCACACCGCCATCCGGGAAGACTGCTCGATCAACCGGGCGGCCGTGCAGGAGCTGGAGCAGGCCTTTCCCGGCCTGGATCTGGTGCTGGTGGAGAGCGGCGGCGACAACCTGGCGGCCAGCTTCAGCCCGGAGCTGGTGGATCTCTGTATCTATGTGATCGACGTGGCGGCTGGCGACAAGATCCCGCGCAAGGGCGGCCCGGGCATCACCCGCTCCGACCTGCTGGTGATCAACAAGATCGATCTGGCGCCGATGGTGGGGGCGAGCCTGGAGGTGATGGAGGCCGACACCGAGCGGATGCGAGGCGGTCGCCCCTGGTGCTTCACCAACATCCGCAGCGGTGAGGGCCTGGAGGCGGTGGAGGCTTTTTTGCTCCAGCAGATCCCCGCCTGAGCAGGATTCGGTAGCAACGGCTACATCGCTTAGGCGCGTTGATCGAGCCCTTTTCTTGTATCTGGGGCTGAAAAGTGTGCGCTTGATCAAACCGTTACAACGGCTACACGAGTTGGATTCGGTCGGCGCATACGTTCTGACCATCGCTGACATGCGGCACGTTCAGCGCTTCCTCCAGGAGTTCACTTCATGCAACCTTCATTCCTGCGTCAAGCGAGCATGCGCAAGGCTTCCCTGCGTGTGATCGGTGGCGCCACGCTGCTGGCCACCACCATGTCGCTGGTGGCTTGTGGCGGCGGCGAGAAAGCCGAAGGCAAGTTCGACGGTGAGGTGAAGGTCGGGATCCTTCATTCCCGCTCCGGCACCATGGCCATCTCCGAGAACACGGTGGCCGAAGCCGAGCTGATGGCCATTGATGAGATCAATGCCAAGGGCGGCATCACGATCGATGGCAAGAAGCTGAAGATCGTTCCTGTTGAGGAAGACGGTGCCTCTGATTGGCCCACCTTCGCTGAGAAAGCGAAGAAACTGATCGATCAGGATCAGGTCGCCGTGGTGTTCGGTGGCTGGACCTCCGCCAGCCGCAAGGCGATGCTGCCGGTGTTCGAGGCCAAGGATCACTTCCTCTTCTACCCGATCCAGTACGAGGGCCAGGAGTGCTCCAAGAACATCTTCTACAGCGGTGCTGCTCCCAACCAGCAGGCTGAGCCCGCCGTGGATTGGCTGCTGAAGAACAAGGGCAAAGACTTCTTCCTTGTTGGTTCGGATTACGTGTATCCGCGTACCGCCAACACGATCATGAAGGAGCAGCTTAAGGCCAATGGTGGCAAGGTGGTGGGTGAGGACTACCTGCCCCTGGGTAACACCGAGGTGGCTCCGATCATCGCCAAGATCAAGCAGGCGTTGCCCAAGGGTGGTGTGATTGTGAACACCCTCAACGGCGACAGCAACGTGGCCTTCTTTAAGCAGATGAAGGCTGCCGGTATCACGCCGGCCAACGGCTACTCAATCATGAGCTTCTCGATCGCCGAGGAGGAGATCGCCGCCATCGGTCCTGAGTACCTCGAGGGCACCTACGCCGCCTGGAACTTCTTCCAGTCGCTCGATACCCCTGAATCGAAGGCCTTCACCCAAGCCTTCAAGGCCAAGTACGGCGACAAGCGCGTCACCAGCGATCCCGCTGAGGCCGCTTACATGATGGTGTACCTCTGGGCCAAGGCTGCCGAGAAGGCCAACAGCGTCGACGACAACAAGGTGCGGGAATCCCTGATTGGCGTGAGCTTCGATGCTCCCGAGGGCAAGGTGACCGTGATGCCCAACCACCACGTTGATAAGCGTGTGCTGATTGGTGAGGTGCAGAACGACGGCATGTTCAAGATCGTTGAGGACAAGGGCTTCGTGAAGCCCGTGGCCTGGAACCAATACGTGCCGGAAACCAAGGGTTATACCTGCGACTGGACCCAGAAGCGCCCTGACGCCGGCAAGTTCAAGATGTGATCATCACCCGCTGATCGCATTCATGGGGGAGAGCAATCTCCCCCTTTCTTGTCTGGGCCGTTGTGGTCCCGCCCTGTTTCCCTTCCTGGCCTGCGGTTAGCAGGACGCAATGGATCTTCTCTACGACACACTCTTCAACGGCCTGGCCATCGGCTCCGTGCTGGTGCTCGCAGCCCTCGGGCTGGCGGTTGTTTTCGGTCTGATGGGTGTCATCAACATGGCCCATGGCGAGTTGATGATGCTCGGTGCTTACACCACATTTGTGGTGCAGAACCTGTTCAAGGATGGCCCCCTTGAGGGCCTGTTTCCGATTTACATCCTGATCGCCATTCCGGTGGCGTTCGTGGTGAGTGGGCTGGCCGGCCTGCTCCTGGAGAAAACGGTGATCCGGCGGCTCTATGGCCGGCCCCTCGAAACCCTGTTGGCCACCTGGGGCGTGAGCCTGATTCTCCAGCAGTTCGTGCGTTCGGTGAGTAGCGCCTTCGCCATCGGCCTGCTTGTTGCTGTTGCCCTCGGCCTGATCATTCCCCGCATCACACCCGCCTCCTGGTGGGAGCGGCGCTGGACCCCCCTGCTCGGTGTGGGCAGCTGGCTGGGATCCGGCGTGGTGGGCGTGGTGCTCGCCTCAGCCCTGGGTGAAGTGCGTGCCCTCAAGCAGCCCTGGTTCAGCGCCCGCAACATCGACGTGACCGCGCCCCAGTGGCTGCGCGGCGCCGTGGATCTGGGCAGCGTGACCATGCCCACGGCCCGATTGTTCATCATTGCGCTCACGGTGCTGGCCCTGGTGGCCGTGGCCTGGTTCCTCCAGAAGAGCGTGTGGGGGATCCGGATCCGCGCTGTTACCCAGAACCGCTCGATGAGTGATTGCCTGGGCATCCCCACCGAGAAGGTGGATGCGCTCACCTTCCTGGTGGGTTCGGGCCTGGCCGGCGTGGCTGGCGTGGCCGTCACCCTGCTGGGTTCGGTGGGCCCCAACCTCGGCGGCAACTACATCGTGGATTGCTTCATGGTGGTGGTGCTCGGTGGTGTGGGCAAGTTGCTCGGCACCGTCGTGGCCGCCCTGGGCATCGGGGTTCTCAGCTATGTGATCGGCTCGGGTTCGCTGCTGCTGGTCTGGCCGGCCATGCCGCCAGCCCTCAACGAAACCGTCACGTTCTTTGCCACCACCTCGATGGCGAAGGTGCTGGTGTTCGCCCTGATCGTGGTGTTCCTGCAGTTCAGACCCGCCGGTCTGTTCCCGCAGAAGGGTCGCCTGGTGGAGGCCTGATCCATGGGGGTTCTTTCTCAGATTGTTCCTGCCGGCTCCAAGGGCTGGCAGCGCTGGCTTCCCTGGGTTGTGGTGGTGCTGCTCGGTGTGGTGCTGCCCGCTGTGCTCCCACCGTTCCGCCTCAACCTGCTGGGCCGCTTCCTCGCCCTCGGCATCGCAGCGCTCGGTATCGACCTCATCTGGGGTTACACCGGCATGCTCAGCCTCGGCCAGGGGATCTTCTTTGCGCTGGGTGGTTATGCCCTGGGCATGCATCTGCAGCTCAATGCGCTGGAGCCTGGCCAACTGCCCGACTTCTTCGAGCTCTACGGGGTGAAGAGTCTTCCTGCCTTCTGGGCTCCGTTTAACTCACCGCTGTTCACCTTCTTTGCCATCTGGGTGATTCCGGCGGTGGTAGCCGGGGTGCTCGGCTACCTGGTGTTCCGCAACCGGATCAAGGGCGTTTATTTCTCGATCCTTACCCAGGCCGCCCTGCTGGTGTTCTTCAACTTCTTCAACGGCCAGCAGAAGTTGATCAACGGCACCAATGGCCTCAAAACCGACACGGCCCGGATCCTGGGTGAGCTGGCGGGCAGTGACGCCATGCAGCGCAACCTGTTCTGGCTCACCTTGGTGCTGGTGGTGGCTGCCTGGCTGTTGTGCCGCTGGCTCACATCGGGTCGCTTTGGTGACGCGCTGATGGCCATCCGCGATGACGAGCCGCGCCTGCGCTTCACCGGGTACAACCCCACGGCCTACAAGACGGTGGTGTTCGCGGTGGCTGGCGCCCTGGCGGGCATCAGTGGTGCGCTCTACACGGTGCAGTCGGGCATCGTGAGCCCCCAGTACATGGCCGTTCCCTTCTCGATTGAGATGGTGATCTGGGTGGCCGTGGGCGGTCGCGGCACCCTGATCGGTGCCGTGCTGGGCGCGGTGCTGATCAACTACGCCAAGAGCCTGGTGAGTGAGGCGCTGCCTGAAACCTGGCTGTTCATCCAGGGGGCCCTGTTCCTGCTCGTGGTGACGGCCCTTCCGGACGGCCTGGTGGGCTGGTGGCGCCAGGGCGGCCCTGGTCGCATCCGGGCGATGGTGGGTTGGCCACCGGTTGCCCCCACCTATCCCGGCATCGATCTGGATCCCCAGGTGAAGGCCGAGAAGGACCAACTCGAGCGAGGTGCGCAATGACCACGGCTGTAAC
>CAIOXF010000056.1 GCA_903862155.1 uncultured cyanobacterium
CAGGGGCTCGCCTTCGCCGACCGACACCACGGTGCCGCGGGGCAGCTTGCGGCCCAGCTGTTCATAGAACACGCTCACCGCCCCGCCGCCGATCACCGCCCGGGCTTCCGGCCGATAGCACTTAGCCCGGCGCACACCGCAGCGCACCAGGCGCAGGTTGCGCCAGAGCTCGCCGTAAAAAGCGCTCATCAACTGCAGACCGCCCAGGGCTCCACGCAGGCGCTTGATCGGATTGCGCGCGTAGAACACCTCAAAGGAGTTCTGCAGCGGATTGCCGCCGCGCCCATCCACCGGCGCATAGATCTGAATGTCGCGCCAGCTAAACACCAGCAGCGTGGGACGGAAGGCATCGATCGTGGCCAGCAGCACCCGATCCACATCGAGCACGGGCACGGCGGCCAGATCGAGCAGCCGCTGGGGCAGGCCCGGAAATTGCTTATGGAGATGGTCGGCCAGGTACACCGGGCCGATCGGAAAGATCGGATTGCAGGGCAACCGCACCAGCAGCACCCGGTGATCAGGGGAGGCGGTCACAGCGGACGGCGCCACGGCGCAGGGAGTGTGCGGACGCTAACAAGTGTGAAGCAGACGACGAGTGCACGCCTCAGCCGCCTGGCGGAGGCCCGAAGGCAAACGATCCAGCCAGCCCTGATGCACACAGAGGCGTGGCCGCAGCTCCCATCCCTCGGCTTCCAGCACCGCCTGCAATCGGGCCTGGCCCGGCTGGGGATAGGCGGGGTTGATCACGTCATGGATGTCGATGCCGCCGAGGTCATTGACGCCGGCCTCTAGGGCACGGGGCAACTGCTCCAGGGGCCAGAGGTTTGGGGGCAGCTGCAGATGCACCTCGGGCGGAAGGATCTCGCGAGCCGCCGCGATCACCGGGAGCAGCGTCCCTGACTCATGGAGGGTGAGCGGCTGAGCCGAACGGCCCGGCGGGCGGAACGGCTGGAGGATCACTTCCTGGATATGACCCCATTGCTGCTGAATCAGGCTCAGCAGCTCGAGAGCCTCGATGCGATCGGCTTCGGATTCGCCCACACCCAGCAGCAACCCTGTGGTGAAGGCAATGCCAAGACGGCCGGCCTGCTCCAACTGCCCTAGCCGCACCTCCAACCGCTTGCTAGGAGCGCGGCGATGGAGGGCGTCGTAGGCGGGGCCGAGGCCCTCAAGCATCAGCCCGATGGAGGGGTTGAGCCGGCCCAAGGCCGCCATCTCCCGGCGCGAGAGCGGACCGGCATTGGTGTGAGGCAGGCGGCCGGCAGCCAGGGCTAAACGACTCAGATCGAGGAGGCGGCCGAACCAGCGGCGGCGATGGGGGGAACCCGGCGCCACCTCACCGCTGAGCAGCAACACCTCACTGGCGGATGGCCGGTCCTCCATCAAGGCAAGGGCCCCGCGGTCGCTGAGGCCATCGGCCAGGGGGGCGGCTGGATCGGGGGACTCCCGGAAACCGCAGTAACCGCAAGCGTTGAAGCAGCCATGGGTGGGCACGAGCGTGACGCTCGGACTCCAGGTGACCACCCGGGCCGCCCGGCCTTCGCGCGCATTCATGAACCCGTCTTCATGAACCCCCTTCACAATCCACGCAATCTTCCGTTACAGTCCGGTTCGACGGGATTCCGTCTCTGGCGGGTTCCGCCATTCATACCCGTCTCCTTCGGGAGGCACTCTTTCCTCGTTCTCATGACCA
>CAIOXF010000057.1 GCA_903862155.1 uncultured cyanobacterium
GCTGAGCCCCTGGCTGAGCATGCGCAACTGGGCCTGGCGCACATCGCGCTGCCAGCGGGCCAGGGCCTCGGGCGGCTGGCTGCGCAGCCATTGGCGCTCCTGGCCGGTGAGCGGGACCGGTTCCACCTCCTGCTGGGGGCTGGAGGCCAGTTGCTCGATCGTGCCCAGGCTGTCGTCGAGCTGTTGCTGCAGGAACTGGCTGGCCTGCGGATCCACCACCAGCACGGTGGTGCGGGGGAGCAGTTCCCGGCGGCGGCGGTCGAGGGCGCTGCTGTCGACCACGCGGGCGTTTTTGGGGGCCCGGGCGGTGAAGGGGGCCGCCATGCCGGGCTGGAGGCTTGGCTCCACCAGCCATGGCCAGCTGGCCAGCAGCCCCACCAGCAGGCAGGCGATCGCCACGCCGGCGGTGCCGCCGGGGCGCCAGGCGGGCGGCGTGGTGCGGGGCCGCTCCAGCCGCAGGGCCCGCCGCCAGAGGGATCGCAGCCGCCGCTTGAGCATCTGCAAACGCTAGCGGTGCTGCCCAGCCCAGGTGCAGAGGGCAAGCTGGGGCCAGTTGTGGAGCCCCGATGGCCACCCTGCTCGATGGACGCGCCCTCGCCGCCGAGATCGAACAGCGCCTGCAGGCGGTGATCAGCGATGGGCTCCCCCAGGCCGGCCGCCCGCCGGGCCTGGCGGTGCTGCGGGTGGGCGATGACCCGGCCAGCGGCGTGTATGTGGCCAATAAGGAGAAGGCCTGCACGCGGGTGGGCATCACCAACCACGGCGCTCACCTCCCCGCCGACACCCCGGCCGCTGAGGTGCTGGCCACGATTCAGCGGCTCAACGCCGACCCCGCCGTGGACGGCATCCTGCTGCAGCTGCCCCTGCCGGCCGGGCTGGATGAGGCGCCGCTGCTGGCGGCCATTGATCCGCAAAAGGATGCCGACGGTCTGCACACCCTCAACCTGGGCCGGCTGCTCAAGGGCGAACCGGGCCCCCGCAGCTGCACCCCCGCCGGCGTGATGGCCCTGCTGGCCAAGGCCGGCGTGGCGTTGGCCGGTCAGCGTGCCGTGGTGATTGGCCGCAGCATCCTGGTGGGCCAGCCGATGGCGCTGATGCTGCAGGCCGCCAATGCCACCGTGAGCGTGGCCCACTCCCGCACCACCAACCTGGCGGCCCTCACCCAGCAGGCCGACGTGCTGGTGGTGGCCGCTGGCCGCCCGCGCATGATCGGCGCCGAGCATGTGAAACCGGGTGCCGTGGTGGTGGACGTGGGCATCCACCGCAAACCGGAAGGCGGTCTCTGCGGCGATGTGCGCGTTGAAGAGGTGGAGCCGATCGCCAGCGCCATCACCCCCGTACCCGGCGGTGTGGGCCCGATGACCGTCACCATGCTGCTGGTGAACACCGTGGCCAGCTGGTGTGCGCGCTGCGGGGTGGAGATGCCGCTGGGGGATCTGGTGCATTGAGCGCCAGCCAGCGCACGTTTCGCTGGCTCTGGCTGGGGCAGCTCATCTCCAACCTCGGCACCCAGTGCAGCCTCTATGGGGTGGGGTTGTGGATGTTCAGTCGCCAGGAGCGCTTGGCCGACTTCGCCCTGGTGGCGCTGGTGGTGCAGCTGGCCCGCATCCTCGTGGTGCCGCTGTTGGGGGCTCGCCTGGCCCGTTGGCCGCGGCAAGCCGTGATGTTGGTGGCCAATCTCGCGGGTGCGTTGTGCACGTTGGCGCTGGCGGGCCTGCTGCTGGGCGGCGATGGCGCCGCGGGGTTGGCGCCGGTGCTGATGCTGCAGGCCGTTGCTGCGATGGCGGAAGCCGCCCTTGTGCTCAGTTTTTCCACCCTGATCCCCCTGTTGATGGGGGGCGGCGAGGCGATGGCGCGGGCGAATGGATTGTTCGCCACCACCGATGGCCTGGTGGTCACGGTGGCTCCGTTTCTCGGGGCCTGGCTGGGGGGTGTGGGCGGCTTGCGAGGGGTGCTGGCCCTCGATGGGCTGAGTTTTCTGGTGGCCATGGCCTGTGTGTTGATGGCGCCGTGGCCGGTGGTGCTGAGGAAGCCCGTCCCAACGCCGCTGGCGAGCCCAGGCGCTGAGGCCCCCTGGCGCCTGATGCGTGAGCGCTGGGAACAGCCACGCCTGCGGGCTCCCCTGCTGATGGGCTCGGCGGTTGCCCTGGTGTATGCGGCGGTGGAGGTGCTGTTCCCCGCCTGGGTGGTGCTGGCGTTCGGTGCCCAGCGCATGGCAGCGGTGCTGCTGCTCGGAGGCCTGGGGTATGCCACGGGCCTGGTGATCTGGCAGGGGGCGTCGGGTTCTGGCCGTTGGCGCTGGTTTGGCGTGGCTCCCGTGGTGCAGGCGCTGATCCTGATGGGTGCGGGGCTCCAGGTGTTTGAGCGGATGGCCGCGCTCTGGTTCGCTGCGGTGTGGGTGTTCACCGCGATGTTGCCGTTGGTGCTGGCCGGGCTCCAGACGCTCTGGTGCCGCAGTGTCGAGGCAAACGATCTGCCCCAGGTGTTTGCCCTGCGCTACAGCGCGGAATGGCTGCTGCGGCTGCTGGCGTTTGCCCTGGCAGCCTTCGCGGTGGATCCGTTGCTGCAACCAGCGCTGGTTTGGCCGGGCTGGCCGGCCTGGCTTCCCGAGGCGCTGGGCCAGGGCCCCGGACGGGCCATGGCGGTGGCCATGGGGGCGATGGGCTGGGTGCTCATGCTGAGCTGGCTGGGGCAGCGACGCCCGTTGGCGGCTCTCACGGCCGGGCGATGCGGGTTCTGATCGTCACGTCGAGCGGAGGCACGGCCCACGATGCGGCCGCCTATGCCCTGCGCGACTGGCTGCGCCTCTGGGATCCGCAGGGGGAGGTGCAGGTGGAGCACGTGCTGGAAAACGCCAGTGCGGTAACCAGGGCCGGGGTGGATCTCTACAACTGGATCCAGAAGCATGGGCCCTGGCTGCATCAGATCTATTGGCGGCTGGTGGAGTTTGAGGATCTGATCAAGCCGGGCACCCTGCTGTTCGGTCGCACCTACGTGATTCGGCTGCTGCGCCGGTTCCGTCCAGACGTGCTGGTGTCAACCCACCCCCACATCAACCGGGGCCATTTCGATCTCGCCAAACGGGTGTTGGGGCGCCAGCTGCGTTGCATCACCTGCTGCACCGAACTGGATGGCGGCTTCGGTTTCAGCCGCAACTGGGTGACGCGCGCGGCCGATGGGTTCTGGGCGATCACGCCGGAGGTAGCCAATGAAGTGATCCGGCGCGGCTACCCGAGCGAGCGGGTGCAGGTGCTGGGGCCGTTGCTGTTTCCGGAACCACGTCCGGAACCACTGCACGACAACCCCCAGGGGCCTGCCTCCCGGCAGAACCTGCCCTTGCTGGTGCTGGGCAGTGGGGCCAATGGGGCCAACAACCACATCCAGCTGCTCGAGGCCCTGCGGCCCCTGGCTGGGCGGTTGCGGGTGGTGGCGTTGTGCGGGCGGCGGGCTGCTGCTGCAGCGCAGGTGCGGGCCTGGGCCCAGGAGCATCCTGAACTGGCCGTGGAGGCGCTGGGTTTTCAGAACCCCCAGGCGATGGCTGCGCTCTACCGGCAGGCCTGGGCGATGGTGGCCCGCCCAGGGGCCCGCACCGCCACCGAAGCCCTGGTGTTCGGCTGCGTGCTGATCTTCAACAGCTTCGGCAGCACCATGCCGCAGGAGCTGCTGGCTCTGCGCTATTTCCGGGCGCGGGGGCTGGAGCGGCCCATCCGCTCGCCCCAAGACCTGCTCCAGCAGTTACGCCGCTGGCTCGACAGCCCTGATCGCCATGGCGACCTTGCCGGGTTGTACGCCCGCCATCCTCTGCGTCAACGTCCAACGCTGGTGTGGCAGTTCCTTGCACCTTGCTCCATAGGCTCGTTGGGAACCTGATGGGCTGACGCTTTCGTGGCAGGGGCGAGCGAGCCGATCGCCATCGTGGGCATGGGGTGCCGGTTGCCCGGTGGGATCGAGTCGCCCGAGGCCTTCTGGACGCTTCTGGCTGAAGGGCGCGAGGCGATCCAGGAGGTGCCCCAGGAGCGCTGGGATCTGGAGCGCCATTTCCACCCCGATCCCCAGCACCCGCTCACCCAGCACGTGCGCCGGGGTGGATTTGTGCAGGGCATCGATCAGTTCGATCCTGCGTTGTTCGGCATTGCACCGCGCGAAGCGCAGTGCATGGATCCCCAGCAGCGGCTGCTGTTGGAGGTGGCCTGGCGTGCCATGGAAGACGGGGCCCAACCGATCGAATCCCTGCGCGGCCAGCCGGTGGGGGTGTTCATCGGCATCTCCAGCGCTGACTACAGCGCGCTGCTGTGGGCCTCGGAAGCCGACTACGCCACCCCCGATAACGAGCCCTTCATCCTCGCGGGCAACACCGGTTGCATTGCGGCCAACCGCATCTCCTACGCGTTTGATCTGAAGGGTCCGAGCTTCACGGTGGATACCGCCTGCTCCTCCTCCCTGGTGGCGGTGCATCTGGCCTGCGAAAGCCTCTGGCGCGGAGAGAGCGATGCCGCCCTGGCCGGTGGGGTGCAGTCGCTGATTCACCCCGGCATCCAGATGAGTTTCTGCAAGGCCGGGCTGCTGGCCCCCGATGGCCGCTGCAAGAGCTTTGCGGCTGCCGCCGATGGCTACGTGCGCTCGGAAGGTGCCGGGGTGGTGCTGCTGAAGCGGCTCAGCGATGCGCTGCGCCACGGCGATCCGGTGCAGGCCGTGATCCGCGGCACGGCGGTGAATTCCGATGGGCGGAGCCATGGGTTGTCGGCCCCCAGTCAGCGGGCCCAGGCGCGCTGTGTGCGCCAGGCCTATGCCCGGGCTGGCCTGGCCCCGTCCGCCTGCCTCTATGTGGAGGCCCACGGCACGGGCACCCGTCAGGGCGACCCGATCGAGCTGCGGGCGCTGGGATCGGTGCTCGGCGAGGGGCGCGCCGCTGAACGGCCCTGCCGGGTGGGTTCGGTGAAAACCAACCTGGGCCATGGGGAAACCGCCGCCGGCATCACCGGGCTGATCAAGGCCGCCCTGTGCGTGCGAGCGCGGCAGCTGCCGCCCAGCCTGCACTGCGACACACCCAATCCCGCCATCGATTTCGAGGGGCTGGGCCTGCAGGTGCAGACCCGCCTGGAGCCGTTTCCCGAGCTGGATGGACCGGCCGTGCTGGGGGTGAGCTCGTTTGGCTTCGGCGGCACCAATGCGCACGTGGTGCTCACCGACCCGCCCCGGTTCCCTGCCGCCCCAGCGCGGCAGGAGCCGCCGCTGCAGCTGCTGTGTCTTTCGGCCCGCTCCCCCCAGGCTCTGGATCAGCTGGTGGCGGCTTACGCAGCGCTGCTGCGGGCGGAGCCGGATCTGGGGCTCAACGATCTGTGCGCCAGCACCCACCTGGGCCGCAGCGCGTTTCCGCACCGCTGGCTGGCGGTGGCGGCTGATAACCAGGAGCTGCTGGCGCAGCTGGAGGGCCGCCTGGCGGTGGCCTTCCACGGCGAAGCAAGCCCAACGCTCATCGGGAAACCCCTAGCGGCCGAGCTGGCCCGCCTGCAGCTCGGGCTGGCGGGAGCGGAGGGCCGCGTACGGCTCACCGCCCTGGCCGTGGCCGTTGGCCGGGGGCATGCCATCGACTGGCGCCATGTCCATCGCCCCTATCCCCACCAGCGGCGGGAGCTGCCGGGCCACCCGTTCCTGCGGCAGCGCTTCTGGTGGACGCCTGCCGCGGAGGCTCGCAGGGGTGTGAGCCTCTGGCGCGACCACCTGGGGCTTGGTGGTTTGCAGCCCTCCTCCGCGCCAGGGTTGCGACTGGAGCCCGTGGATCTCCCAGGCCCGCTGCGCCACCACCAGCTGCTGCTCCACCCGGTGCAGGGATCAGACCTGGTGGACCATCGGCTGAGGACCACGGTGGTGTTTCCGGCTGCGGCCTATCTGGCGTTGGCCCTGGAGCTGCAGCACCAACGCGGCGTGGTGCCGGCCCTGAAGGATTTGCAGATCAGCGCGCCCCTGCGGCTTGGGGCTGAGCCCACCCCCCTGCAGGCGGTGGAGGAGGGCCACACCCTGCGCTTCCACGCCCGCCCATCCGCCGATGGGGAGTGGATTCAGCATGCCGCCGTGGAGCTGGCATCACCCCAGGGGGCCAATCCCCCTGGGGCGATGCCGTCGGCGCAGAACAGCAGCCTCGACCCCGATGGCTTCTATGCCGCGCTGGCCGCCATCGGCTTCACCTACGGCCCCCGCTACCGGCCGATCCGGCAGCTGCAGGCAGGCTCCGCCGAAGCGTGGGCGGTGTTGGAGCGGCCGCCAGGGGCTCCCGACCGGTGCCTGCTGGACGGCTGTATTCAGGTGGTGGCCGCGGCGGTGGATGGCGATCTGGAGCTGGGGCAGGTGTTTCTGCCCGTGGCCGTGGAGGCAGCGGTGATGGAGCAATGGCCCCTGCCGGATTCCCTTACCTGCCGGGCGGTGCTCGATCCCAGCTCCGTAGCCACCAGCACCCTGGTGGCCGACCTCTGGCTCTCCTCTGGCGGCCAACCGGTGGGGTGGATCGGCGGCCTGCGGCTGCGGCGTCTCACGCGCACCGCCCTCGAGCTCATGCTGCCGGCCGATGGTGCAGCGGCTGATCCGCCTGGGCCGGGCTGTTACGTGAGCACCTGGCATTCCGTGGAGAGCGCCCCGCGGTCGGCTGAGGCTGGGGCTGCGGCCCTGCCCCTGCGCGACGGGCCCCTGCGCGACTGGATCGAGCAGCAAGGGTGGCTGCTGGATCCGCTGCCGGAGGGTTCGGCGCCACCGGCGGTTGCGGGCCCGCTGGTGGTCTGGCCACGCACGGCCCAGCGGGATCCCGTCGCCGCGGTGGAGGGCCTGCTGGCGCTGATCCAGCCGCTCCGGCGCCCGCTGTGGCTGGTGCTGGAGGGCCAGGGGCCGGTGGCGGGGGCGCTGGCTGGGTTTGCGCGCACCGCCGTGCTGGAGCGCCCCGAGCTCCAGCTCACCACGCTGCAGCTGCCTGCCGCCCGGGAGGAGCAACCGCTGGCTTCGCACTGGCCGGCCCTGGTGGCGGCTGCGGAGCAGCACGCCGTGTTGCGCTGGCACAACGGCGCGATCGAGCGGCCCCGGCTCGAACCGCTGCCCGCATCCCGCTTCCGCATCACCGGCGATGGCAGTGGCCGGCTGGAGGCGCTGCATCTCGAACCCATGGCTCCGTCTGCCCCCCTGGCCGGAGAGCTGGAGTTGGCGGTGGAGGCCACCGGCCTGAACTTCCGCGACGTGCTCAATGCCCTGGGGCTGCTGGAGGCCCATGCCGCCCAGCTCGGGCTGGCGGATGCCCGGCGCCTGCCCTTCGGGGGGGAGTGCGTGGGCCGGGTGGTGGCCGTGGGCCCGGGGGGTGATCCATCGCTGCTGGGGCAGCGCATGATCGCGGCCCTCACCGTGGGCAGCCTGGCCAGCCACGTGGTGGCCAGGGCCGAGCTGTGTGTGCCGTTGCCGCCAGAGCTCAGCCCGGCGGAGGGCGCCAGCCTCAGCACCGCCTTCCTCACGGCCATCTACGGCCTCGAGCAGCTTGCCCGGCTGCAACCCGGTGAAACCGTGCTGATCCACGCGGCGGCGGGGGGGGTGGGGCAGGCCGCGCTGCAGGTGGCCCGCCGCGCCGGGGCCCGGATCCTGGCCACGGCCAGCGCCGCCAAGCAGCAGGGCCTGCTGGAGCAGGGGGTGGAGGCGGTGTTCGATTCGCGCACGTTGGCGTTTGCCGACCAGGTGCTGGCCCACACCGCAGGCCGGGGCGTGGATGTGGTGCTCAACAGCCTCAAGGGCGCGTGGGTGGACGCGGGCTTTCGTGCCCTGGCCCAGGGCGGGCGCTTCGTGGAGCTGGGCAAGATCGAGGTGTGGGCGGCCGAGCAGGCGGCGGAACGGCGGCCGGATGCGCGCTACCTACCGTTCGATCTGCTGGAGGTGGCGGCGGCCCAGCCGCGGCTGGTGGCTGGGTTGCTGCGCCACCTGATGGCCGATCTCAAGGCGGGCGTGCTGGAGCGGATCCCCCTGCAGGTGCTGCCGCTGGAGCGCTGTGGGGAGGCCTTCCGGCTGATGGCCCAGGGGCGGCATGTGGGCAAGGTGGTGATCAGCCAGCCGGAGCGGCCGGCGCCACTCCGGATCCGCCCCGATGCCACCTATCTGGTGAGCGGTGCGCTGGGCGGCATTGGCCTGCAACTGCTGCCGTGGCTGGCGGCGCGGGGCGCGCGCTCGCTGCTGCTGGTGGGCCGCAGGGCGGAAACCCCCGATCGCCACGGCCAGGCCGTGCTGGCAGCACTCGAGGCCCGGGGGGTGACCTGCATCCGGCTGGCCTGCGACCTGGGCCGTTCAGCGGCGCCGGCCCAGCTCAGCGAAGCGCTCCGGGCCCTGCCGCCGGAGCGACCCCTGCGCGGGATCGTGCACGCCGCCGGGGTGCTGCGGGATGGCCTGCTGGATACCCTCAGCGCCGCCCAGCTCGAGGCCGTGATCGCCCCCAAACTGGGGGGTTGGATCCAGCTGGAGCAGGCCTGCGTGGCTGCGGCGCCTTCCGGCCTGGAGTTTGTGGTGGGGTTTTCCTCGGTGGCGGCCCTGCTGGGCTCCCCCGGCCAGGCGGCCTATGGCGCGGCCAACGGGGCGATGGAGGGGTGCTGCCGGGAGACGGCTGAGGACAGTCC
>CAIOXF010000058.1 GCA_903862155.1 uncultured cyanobacterium
CGGCCGCTGGGATGCCCTGCTGCAGTTGGTGCAGCACCAGCCCTGGATCCACCGAGCCGCTGCGGGTGGCCATCACCAACCCCTCCAGGGGCGTGAAGCCCATGGTGGTGGCGATGCTGCGCGGCGCGCCACCCGGCGGCAACACGATGGCGCAGAGAGAACAGCCGGCCCCCAGGTGGCAGCTGATCAAGCGCCGGGCGCCCGGCCGCTGGGAGGCCACGGTTTCGCCCACGTGCTGGTGGTTGAGGCCGTGGAAGCCGAAGCGCCGCAGGCCCTGCTCGCGCCAGGCCAAGGGCAGGGCATAGGTGTGGTGTGCCGGGGGGATCGTGGCGTGGAAGGCTGTGTCGAAGCAGGCCCACTGCTCCGCCTCCGGGTGCCACTGCACGAGCCAGCGCATCACCTGCAGGGCCGGGCCGTTGTGCAGCGGCGCCAGGGGCAACAGGGCCTCGATTGCCGCCAACACCTCCCCATCCAGCCGGCTGGGCGCCGTGAACCGCTCGCCTCCGTGCACCACCCGGTGCCCCACCAGCTGGATCGCCTGCCGGTGAGCGGCCAGCTGGGGGGCCAGCCAGTCGTCGAGCACGGCCTCGGCCGCTCCGGCCTCGCTGGCCTGCCAGTCGGTGTGACCGCGCCACACCGAGGTGAGCGCCCCGTCGCGGCTGCCCGGGGCCAGCAGCTCAGCCTTGAGGCTGGAGCTGCCGGCATTGAGCACCAGCACCAGCAGGTCTGGTGTCACCCCTCGCTGAGGCTCCAGCGCCAGTTGGTCACCTCTGGTGAATCCATGCCGTGGGCGTGGGCATAGGCGCGGTGGCTCAGGATCGCCTCCTTCATGCGCTCCTTCACGTGGGCGGCGCGGGAGCCCAGTTGGGGCACCCGGTCGATCACGTCGATCACCAGCGAGAACCGGTCGATCTGGTTGTTCATCGCCAGTTCGAGCGGTGTGTTGATGTTGCCCTTCTCCTTGTAGCCACGCACGTGGAAGTTGGCGTGGTTGGTGCGGCGGTAGGTGAGGCGGTGAATCAGCCACGGATAGCCGTGGAAGTTGAAGATCACCGGCTTGTTGGTGGTGAACAGGCTGTCGAAATCCCGATCGGAGAGGCCGTGGGGGTGCTCCTTGGGATCGGTGAGGGCAAACAGCTTCACCACGTTGATCACGCGCACCTTCAGATAGGGAATCTCGCGGCGCAGGATTTCCACCGCCGCCAGGGTTTCCTTGGTGGGGATGTCTCCGGCGCAGGCCATCACCACATCGGGCTCGTCGGGTTCGGTGCCGTGGTGGTCGTTGCTGGCCCAGCTCCACAGGCCGATGCCCTTGGCCACATGCTGGCGTGCCTGCTCCAGGGTGAGGTACTGCAGATGCTTCTGCTTGTCGCTCACGATGATGTTGCACACGTTGGTTTCGTGCAGCGCCGTTTCGGCCACCGCCAGCAGGGAGTTGGCGTCGGCCGGCAGATACACGCGCACCACCTCACCGCTCTTGTTGCCGGCCAGGTCGATGAAGCCGGGATCCTGGTGGGTGAAGCCGTTGTGATCCTGGCGCCACACGGTGGAGCTGATCAGGCAGTTCCAGGGGCCGATCGGGGCGCGCCAGGGGGCGTGGTGAATGCAGCTCTCCAGCCACTTGGCGTGCTGGTTGAACATCGAGGCGATCACATGGGCGAAGGCCTCGTAGGTGTGGAAGAACCCATAGCGACCCGTGAGGAGGTAACCCTCCATCATTCCCACCAGGGTGTGCTCACTCAGCATTTCCACCACGCGCCCATCGCGGCTGAGTTCGCTGCCGTTGAGGTCTTCCGGCAGGAAGTCTTCCATCCACACCTTCTTGGTGCGCTCGAAGATTGCCTGCAGGCGATTGGAGGCGGTTTCATCGGGGCCGAACACCCGCATGCTGCGGGGGTTCAGGCCGATCGCATCCCGCAGCAGCTGGCCCAGGGCGTAGGTGTTCTCGTATTCCACGGTGCCCGGGCTGGGCACATCCACGGCGTAGGTACTGCTCAGGGGCATGCGCAGCTTGTGGCGCAGCAAACCACCATTGGCGTGCAGGTTCGACCCCATGCGCCGGTTGCCCGTGGGTGATAGGGCCTGCAGCTCAGGTTTGAGCGTGCCGTTCTCATCGAACAGCTCCCAGGGGCGGTAGCTCTTGAGCCAGCTCTCCAGCTGCTGCAGCTGGGCGGTGTCGTGGCGGGGATCCGGCAGCGGCACCTGGTGCGCTCGCCAGAAGCCCTCCAGTTTTTTCTCGCCCAGGGCGGCCGGGCCGGTCCAGCCCTTGGGGGAGCGCAGCACGATCATCGGCCAGTAGGGCCGCTGGGCTTCCCGCGTACGGCGGGCATCTTCCCGGATGGCCTGGATTTTGCCGATGGCGGTGTCCATGGCGTGGGCCATGGCCTGGTGCATGGCGGTGGGATCGCTGCCCTCCACGAACAGGGGATCCCAGCCGTAGCCGCGCATCAACTGCTCCAGCTCCTGGTGCGGGATGCGCGCCAGCAGCGTGGGGTTGGCGATCTTGTAGCCGTTCAGATGCAGCACGGGCAGCACGGCCCCGTCGCTGATCGGATTGAGGAACTTGTTGATGTGCCAGCTGGTGGCCAGTGGGCCCGTTTCCGCTTCGCCATCGCCGATGCAGGCCAGGGCGATCAGGTTGGGGTTGTCGAAGGCGGCGCCGCAGGCGTGGGAGAGCACGTAGCCCAGCTCGCCCCCCTCGTGGATCGAGCCCGGCGTTTCCGGGGTGCAGTGGGAGCCGATGTGGCCCGGAAAGGAGAACTGCTTGAAGAAGCGGCCCATCCCCTCTTCATCCCGGCTCTTGTCGGGATACACCTCGCTGTAGGAGCCATCGAGATAGGTGGGCCCCAGCACCCCGGGCGCCCCATGGCCCGGGCCCGACAGGTAGATCATGTCGAGATCCCGCTGGCGGATCACCCGGTTGGCGTGGGCCCAGAGGAAGGCCTGGCCGGGACTCGATCCCCAATGACCCAGCAGCCGGTTCTTGATGTGCTCGGGCCGCAGCGGTTCCCGCAGCAGAGGGTTGTCCTGGAGGTAGATCATCCCCACCGCCAGGTAATTGGCGGCCCGCCACCAGGCATCGATCAGGCCCAGTTCCTGGGGCGTGGCCGGACCGGCCTGGCTGTGGGCAGTTCCTGGGAAGGTGCTGGTCATGGTGGGTTTGGCACGGCGCCCGGATTGGTTTCACGATGCTGGGATTCGCTCGCGGCGTCACGAACGATCAGGGCATCGAAATTGTTTCGAGCGCTACTGATCGGGGGCGGCGAGTGTCGCGCGGATGAGCCGGGAGGAGATCAGCCGTTGGCCACCGCCTGCTTCAGCTGCTGCAGCCGCAGTTCCAGGTCGTGCAGCATCTCCAGCCCGAACAGCGGCAGTTCCTGCATCGCGAACAGGAATTCGGGCCGGTCCATTTCCAGCAGCTCGCAGTCGGTGCTGGCGGTGGCGGTGCCGTAGCGCCGGTGCTCGCCATCCACCAGGGCGCCCACGCCAAAGCAGCTGCCCGGACCGATGGTTTCCCGCAGCACGCTGCCCCAGGTGATCTCCACGGTGCCGCTCACGATTCCGTAGAGCTGGTCGCCGAAGTCGCCGGGGGAAAAGATCACATCGCCGGCCTTCACGTGGATCGTTGGGCGGTTCTGGGAGAGGGCGTTGATGGTGAGGAGTTCCTGGGAGGTCATGGGTCTGATGGATGGATGGAACGGAGGGATTGGGTAGTTCGCGTGAATGGGTGTTGTGGTCAGGCGTCGATCGGGCAGCTCATGTCCACCGGACAGGCCGACACCCCCCAGATCTCCTGGGCATAGGTGCGGATGGCGCGGTCTGAGGAAAAGAAGCCGCTGCGGGCCAGGGTGAGCACGCTGCGTCGGCGCCACTCCTCGGGCTGCGCCCACAAGGCATCCACGCTGGCTTGGGCGGCGAGATAGCCGTTGAAGTCGGCGATCACGGCGAAGGGGTCGCGGCCCACCAGGTTTTCCACCAAGGGGCGGAACAGGTCGCCATTGCCGTGGCTGAAATGGCCGGCCTCCACCAGGTTGATCGCTTCGCGCAGCTCCGGTTGGGCATCGAGCCATTCCCAGGGCCGGTAGTGCGCCAGCAGCGTCTTGATCTCCTCGGCGCTGTGGCCGAACAGGAAGAAGCTGTTGGGGCCCACTCGCTCCAGGATTTCCACGTTGGCCCCGTCGAGGGTGCCGATCGTGAGCGCGCCATTCATGGCGAGCTTCATGTTTCCCGTGCCCGAGGCTTCGTAGCCGGCGGTAGAGATCTGTTCCGAGAGGTCGGCGGCTGGATACACCAGCTCACTGAGCTTCACGTTGTAATCCGGCAGGAACACCACCTGCAGTAGCCCCCGGCAGTCGGGATCGCTGTTCACCACCTCGGCGATGGCGTGGATGAAGCGGATGATCAGCTTGGCCATGAAGTAGCCAGGTGCCGCTTTGCCCCCGAACACCACCGTGCGGGGTGCCATGCCAGCCGTATCGCCGTTCTTGATGCGCAGGTAGCGCGCGATCACCTGCAGGGCATTGAGGTGCTGGCGCTTGTACTCGTGGATGCGCTTCACCTGCACATCGAACAGGCTCAGGGGATCCACCACCACATGGGTCACGGCTGCGATCCGCTGGGCTAACCGCCGCTTCGCCTCAAGCCGGCAGGCCCCCCACCGCTCCAGGAAGCTCGCATCGTGCAGAAAACCTTCGAGCTCCGGCCACCGTTCCGCCTGCACCGGCCAGTCGGGCCCCAGGCAGCGGCTGAGTAGGTCATGGAGTGGGGGGTTGGCTAGGGCCAACCAGCGCCGGGGTGTCACGCCGTTGGTCACGTTCGTGAACTTTTCCGGCCAGAGGGCCGCGAACGCTGGCATCAGGCTGGTGCGTACCAGGCCGCTGTGCAGCTCGGCCACCCCGTTCACGTGGTGTGAGGCCACGGTGGCGAGGTGGGCCATACGTACCGCCTTGTTGCCGCGCTCATCGATAATTGACACCTCCCGCAGCAGGCCGTCGTTGCCGGGGGCGGCCAAGCGCACCTGCTGCAGGAAGCGCCGGTTGATCTCAAAGATGATCTCCAGATGGCGTGGCAGCACCGAGGCAAACAGGCCCAGGTCCCAGCACTCCAGAGCTTCGGGCAGGAGGGTGTGGTTGGTGTAAGCGATGGAGCGCTCGGTGATGGCCCAGGCTTCCTCCCAGTCGAGCACGTGCTCATCGATCAGGAGCCGCATCAGTTCGGCCACCGCGATGGCGGGGTGGGTGTCGTTGAGCTGAACGGCCCAGTGTTCGGGAAATTCGTGCAGTGGGATCTCCCGTTTCCCCAGGCTGCGCAGCATGTCTTGCAGCGAACAGCTCACGAAGAAGAACTGCTGCTTAAGCCGCAGCCTCCTGCCGGCATCGGTGCCGTCGTTGGGATAGAGCACCTTCGAGAGTGTTTCGGAGCTCACCTTCTGCTCCACGGCGCCGTAGAAATCGCCGCTGTTGAAGGCTGCCAGATCGAAGCTCTCACCGGCCACGGCCCGCCATAGGCGTAGCCGCGTGCAGGTGTTCACCCGGTACCCAGGCATCGGCACATCGTGGGGAATCCCAAGGGCGTACTCCGTGGGGCTCCACCGCACCCGGTAGCGCCCCATGCTGTCGCGGTAAGCCTCGGTGTGGCCACCGAATCCCACGCGGCAGCGTTTGTCGGGATACACCAGTTCCCAGGGCCAGCCGCCCTTGAGCCATTGGTCGGTGATCTCCACCTGCCAACCGTCATGGATGGCCTGATCGAAGATGCCGAATTCGTAGCGGATTCCATAGCCAGTGGCGGGAATCTCCAGGGTGGCGAGGGATTCGATGAAGCAGGCGGCGAGGCGTCCGAGGCCGCCGTTACCAAGCCCCGGTTCTTCCTCGATGGCCAGGAGTTGATCCAGGTTGGCGATGCCGAAATGGCGCATGGCCTCTTCGGCTTCAGCCCGGATCCCGAGCATTAGCAGGTTGTTCCCGAGCTGGGGCCCGATCAGGAATTCCGCCGACAGATAGGCCACCGCCTTGGGCCGTTGGTTGCGGAGCACCTCCTTGTAGGCGAGGTGGCGGCTCATCAGGCGGTCGCGCACGGCATGGCTGAGGGCCATGTAGAGATCGTGCGGGGTGGCGCTGGCGGCAGACCGTCCAAGCGTGAAGAACAGGTGTTCCGTAACCCCGTGACGCACATTGTCGGAGGTGAGGCCGGTGCGCTCGGTGTCGCCGTAGCTGGCGGGAGAAGGAATGTCCTGCGCTGGGCGCAAGGTGGATGTCATGGACGGAGGGATCCGACGCGTCCACCCTGCACCGGGTTTGGTTAAGGCGTCGTCAACATCTGCAGCTCCCTGGCGGTTGGTCTGCTCGGTTTCGCCACGCTGCCTACCTTGACAACGGCCGTGTGCCGAGCCGGTGACACCCCCTTGGTCGACGACAACCAACCTGCAGGAACAGCCGGTGTTGGTTTGTGGTCTGGGGGCGTTTGGTCAGGCGGTGCTGGCCCGTTTGCTGCCGTTTGCGATTCCGCTCAGGTTGCTGGATCTGCGGCGACCCGACTGGCGGATGCCGGCCTTGGAGGAAGCACTCGGCGATCAGGTGGTCATTGGCGACATGCGACGCCCTCGGGTGTTGCGGCAGGCAGGAGCTGAGCAGGCTCGCGCCGTGCTGCTGCTGGGTTCCGACAGCACGGCCAACTTCGAAGCGGCATTGCAGGTGCGGTTGCTCAATCCTGAGGCAGTGATTGTGGTGCGCTCGTCGAGCGATCTTGATCACCTCGGCACGCTGCTGGAGCAGCGATTACCTGCCCTCACTGTTGTTGATCCCGTGCAGCTCACGGCTGGGGCTCTGGTGCAGGCGCTGCGACCTGGCCATCAAGAGGCGCGCCTCATGGTGGATGGCGAAGCCTTTGAAGTGTTCCGCGGAACCCTGGATGACCGCCGCTTCCAGCGGCCCTTGTGGATCGATCATCAACCCAGTGATTGGCTGGTGGCGCCGGTTTCCTTTCATTCCCGCCAGGCCACGTTTTCTGCTTCCCGTCCCACGGCGCGTGCCCGCCGCGTCGCTCTGCCGATCGAGCCTGTTGTGCGGTGGTTCGCTCAGCGCACCACCCTCCAATGGAGCGTGCTAACGGCTGTCGCAGGGATGCTGATGATCGGCATCCAGCTGTTTTCCAAGCCAGGGGGATGGGTGCAAGGCGCTTTCGTGACGATGGCTCTGCTCAAGGGCGATTACATCGATCCCACGAATGTGGTGATCCGCCACCAGCCCGGCACTGAGAGCGGTGATGGCTGGTTGATCAGCGCCACCCTTATGTATTCACTGGTGGGCACTCTGCTCACATCAGCATTGGTGGCCCTGATCCTTGACCATCTGCTGAGCGCTCGATTTGGTCTCCGCCGTCGTGGGGTGAAACGCTCGACGGAGCCGATCGTGTTGGTGGGTGGAGGTCGGTTAGCGGCCCGAGTGGCATCTCTACTGGCGACAGAGCATTACACCGTTGTGCGGGTGGAAGCTGATCCGGCTGGGGTCGACGACGGATCTTCTGTCGCTTTCTCAAGCCTGGAGCGTGCCTCTGCAAGCCTGGCCGGTCTGCCAGTGAGGGCGGTCGCTGCCCTCACTGGGAACTTGCTCGAAGACCTGCGCCATACCCTGCAACTGCAGGAGCGATGGCCAGAGGCCCGTTTCGCCATGCTCGCCCGCGGTGAGGGGGCTGCTGAGCGGCTCGGTGAATTGCTGGGTGGGGCTGTGTTGGTGTCACCGATCGAGCTGGGCGCCGAGGTGGTGGTGGCAACGGCGTTTGGCGAGCGAGTGGAGGGGGTGTGGCGCCTTGTGGACCACACGGTGTTGCAGGTGCGTTATCGCGTTACCGCCAGTGACACCCTCATCGGACTCACTGTGACGCGGCTTGAGCATGGATTCGGCTTCACGGTTCTGGCGCTGCGCCGGGCTCGTGGCGTCGAATCCATGGCGCCTCCCCCTCCTGAGGCAGTTCTGGCCGAGGACGATCAAGTGGTGGTGCTGGCCACAATCAAGGCTTTGCGCCGTGTGGAGCGCGGAGCCCTGCAGCCTCCGGGCTGTTGCGTTCACTGGGAACTCCCCTCGCCGCTGAGTTCCGAGCTGCGCTTCGCCGTTCAGCAGAGCCTGGCTCGCTATCTAGGGCTGACTCCCGATTCAGCAGCCTTGCTTCTCCGTGAGGGGAGTGGACTTGGCGTGCCGATCGATCCGGAGTGCGGTGCCTTGCTGGTGCGTGATCTGCGCCGTCAGGGCCTGCAGGTGCGGCTTGATGCCACGGATAACTGATAACAGCGTGCACGCATGCGCTGCTCTAGGTCTGCGTACGAGATCCTGCAGCCGGGGTTTTCAGGGTCGTTGATTAGGGCCGTGAGGTGGTTGAAAGTGGCCCTTTGGATCGCATGGTGCGAAGCCAATCGAACCTCCTTGTCGCGTCTTTTCAGCGTGCGGGGCTTGAGGCCCCCCCCGGTCTTGGCGGCATGGCGGTGACCCATGGCGCTGGAGAACTGCTGAGGCCAGCCTATGGGCGCTGTGATGCTGAAGCGGATAAGCAGCGGTTATGGTGAAGGATTGGTTTGGCCGGTGCTGCCGGTCGTTTGCATGAACCACATCACCCTTTCCTCGCTGCACCCCAACCCTGGATGGGCTGCTGCTCCCCGCATCGCCGCTGCTAGCGCATCAGCCTCTGTATGCGACACGGTTGGCAAGCACTGCATTCTTGAGCTCTACGGCTGCGACAGCGCCCGGCTCGACGACGAAGCTTTCCTCAGGGACACCATCACCACCGCTGCAAAACGGGCTGGTGCCACCCTGCTCAACCTGATCACCCACCGCTTCGAGCCCCAGGGCGTCACGGGGTTGGCCCTGCTGGCCGAATCCCACATCTCGATCCACACCTGGCCCGAATCGGGCTATGCCGCCGTGGATGTGTTCACTTGTGGGGATCACACCATGCCCGAGCGGGCCTGTCACGTGTTGGCGGAAGAGCTCGGCGCCACTGGCCAGAAGCTCACCAGCTTCCGCCGTGAAACACCCTCGGCCTTGGCCGATGCCGAGCGGCTGCCAGCCTGAGTCAGCAGCCCATCACCGCGACAAGGTCTTCAGCGATCAGTTTGGCGAGCTTGTCGCAGGTGGTGTTGCCTCTGCGCTTGGGCTCATTGCTGCGGATTTCCACCATGTAGCCATCAAGGCGTCGGGGGCTCCACGAGATCAGGATGCTCATCATCCGGTCGTCGTATTTCTTCCCCGGCTGGGGAAGAGCAAACGCCATTCCCGAAGTCTGATCCACATTGGCCAGTTTGAATTGCACACGCAGCAGCAGCATTTCCAGGGCTGCAAGGTCCACGGAGACGGTTCCTTCGCGGTGCCAACGAGCGTGAGCCATGGGCGTGGGTTTGCATCCCGCCATCTATTGGTGTTCAGGGTGACACAGCATGCTCGGTCCTGCAGATGCTGACATCGAGTGCATCCAGAACCTGCTAAGCCCGCGCTCTGCTCTGTCAATTAAGGCAGGCTTAAGGTTCGCTGCTTTTCTCGAATGGTGATTCCTGGGGTAATCCGCGTGGAGGCATCCGGTCGGGTTCGCTGGTAATTTTCATCTTGAATTGATGCGCCCCGTCGGGGCTCTGCTTGGAATTACCATTCCTTCAACCCTCTGTTGCACTTGAGCACTGTTCAGTGGGCCTTGGGGGTGTCGCATGAAGGTGGCCCAGCTCGATCGCAGCTGCATGCTCTGCGTCGACCGTCGTGAAGCCCTGACTCTGTTGCGCCTTGCCTCCCTCACCCTCGGCTCGGCCGCCACGGCTTCAGACGATGCCCGCTTTGCCATGGAACTGCATGGCGCGCTGTTGGCTGCCCTGCGGGATCAGCTGGCTGAGCAACACGCCAGCGAGACCGCCGACTCCCTCCCCTGATCTCCGTTGCACCCATGCGGCAAGGCGATCCCTGGTTCCAGCCCTTCGACTGGTGTGCCATCGGGTTGCTGGCTGTGGGGTGTGCCAGCGGGGTCGTTGCACTGATGGTGAGGACGCCGCTGCCGGTGCAACCGTCATCCAAACCTGCGGCGGCTGAGCAAACGCGTTCACCTCGCTGACCCTTCGCCATGGCCCCGGCGCCCGAGTCTGCAGTTCGTGAGGTGCAGCGCGCCCTTCTGCGGATCAGGGCCGGGATGGTGGCGCTGGAGGCAGAGTCGCGCCAGCAACTTGATGCCGTGGCAACCCGCTATCGGGCCAGTGCCACCAACCTGCTGCATTTCATTGCGCTGCATCGCCAGCACCACGTGGGCCTGGCAGACCAGCTGCACCGGCTGGGTCTGAGTTCTCTGGCGGGGAGCGATTCCCATGTGCTGGCCAGTGTGGATGCGGTGCTGGCTGCCCTTCATGCGCTGATGGGCCATCCCGCTGTGGCCGATTTGCAGGCCGCCGAAGATCCGATTGGGAGCCACTGCGAGCTCTTGTTCGGCGCATCCACCGGCGGGCCCGGGATCATGGTGACCCTGCCGGCCGAGGCGGCCCGGGATGGGGAAGACGACGGCCTGATCAGCCAGCTGCTGGAGGCCGGCATGACCCTGGCGCGGATCAATTGCGCCCACGACGATCCGCTGGTGTGGCAAGAACTGGCCCGTCGGGTGCGCCGAGCCAGTGCCGTTCAGGGGCGCCCCTGCCGGATTGCTGTGGATCTGGCTGGCCCGAAATTACGCACCGGTCCATTGCCTCCGCTGGAGGGTGTGATCCGGGTGCGGCCGCCGCGGGATCGTTATGGCCGTCTCCTGCATCCGGCCGAAGTGCTGGCTACGGATTGCTTGGCCGCGATTCCTCCGATTGGGGGCGATCGGGGTATGGCTGTTGTGCTGCCGGTGGAATCCCAGCCCTGGCAGGGGTTTGAGCCGGGGGATCTGCTTGAGGGCACCGATGCTTCCGGTCGGGAGCGCACGCTTGCTGTGAAAGCGGTGGAACCCTGGGGGCTGCGGCTCCAACTGGACCACAGTTGCCGTTTCATGGCGGGGCTGGTGTTCTGCGGCAACCGGGGCCAGCAGCTCAAGGTGGCACCACTGCCCCATGAACCGGGCTCGCTCACCCTTGTGCCCGGTGATCGGCTCTGGCTCGTTGCCAACGAGACCGCAGCAGGGGAGGGCTGTTCCCTGGCCGACGGCAGCGCGCATCACCCGGCCATCGCGTGCAGCCTGCCCGAGCTCATTCCCCTGATCGAGCGTGATGAGCGGGTGTTGTTCGACGACGGCAAGATCACGACCCGAGTGCTGGAAGCCGGAAGCGAGCGATTGCTGCTGGAGGTGATCAGCGCCAAGGGTGGCAAGGCCCGCCTCAGGGGTGACAAGGGCATCAACTTCCCCGACAGCACGCTGCACACGCCTGCGCTCACCGCCAAGGACATCGACGACCTTGGCTTTGCCGTGGCTGCCGGCGACATGGTGAATTTCTCGTTTGTGCACAGCCCGGCCGACATCGCTGCCCTCCACCGAGAACTGCACGGCCACCAGCGCGACGATCTGGCTGTGGTGCTCAAGATCGAGACCCGTCAGGCCTATGAGGGGTTGGCCCAGTTGTTGCTGGAGGCCATGCGCTACCCCGCGCCCCTTGGCGTGATGATCGCGCGGGGCGACCTGGCCGTGGAGTGCGGCTGGGAGTCGCTGGCCCAGATTCAGCACGACATCCTGCGGCTATGTGCAGCGGCCCATGTGCCTTGTATCTGGGCCACCCAGGTGCTCGATGAGCTGGCGCGCCATGGCTTGCCCACCCGCGCCGAGATCACCGATGCGGCGATGGGGGCCCAGGCCCATGCTCTGATGCTGAATAAGGGCCCCAACATCACCGCGGCGGTGCGGGCTCTGCGCACCATCACCGATGGCACCCTCAAGGCCAGCAGCTCCAACCGGTTGGTGTCGTGCCTGGCTTATCGCAGCAACTGCCCTAATCCCATAGCTCTGGGCTTAGCCGGTTCATAACCGCACTCTGCATACGATTCGGCCGCGTCCGAACCCACCTCGGAGCCATGGAGCTCACCACGGTCCTGCAGACGTTTACGTTCACTCCAGAGGGCCAGGCACAGCTGATCGAGCGTTTGATGGAGCAAGGGCGCCTCGATGATCGCCGTTTCCGCTCGATCCATCCACGCAATACCGGCTTGATCGCCCACATCGCTTACGTGCGGCGTCAGTCAGCACGCCACAAGTCGTTCCGGCGGCATGGCAGCAGTCAGCTGATTCATCGGGCGCTGCTGCAGTTGCTGCTGGCACCCGAGGCTCCACCACCAATGCCACCGTTGCCTTCCCCCTCATCACAGAAGCAGGGCGCCGCCCCACCCTCACCATGGCGCTAACGGGATCGCTTACTCGCGATCGATGTTCACCCCGGCGGTTTCGATCCGGAATCGCCAGGTGATCACGGCGCCCACCAGGGAGGTGATGGCGAGCAGGGGAAGCAGCCGATCGGTGCCCAGATGGTTGAGCAGGGTGGGGAACAGAAAGGCTGTGATCACCGCGCCCACCTTGCCGCAGGCAGCGGCGACGCCGGCGCCCAGACCCCGCAGGCGGATGGGAAACACTTCACCGGCCAGCAGGTAGGTCTGGGAATTGGGGCCCAGGTTGGTCATCAGCTGGAATAGAAAGAAGCCGGCGATGATCA
>CAIOXF010000059.1 GCA_903862155.1 uncultured cyanobacterium
GAAAATATCCGTGAGGGCCTCACCGCCGTGCTCTCGGTGAAGGTGCCTGAGCCCGAGTTCGAGGGGCAGACCAAAACCAAGCTCGGCAACACCGAGGTGCGTGGCATCGTGGATTCGCTGGTGGGCGAAGCCCTCGGCGAGTTCCTGGAGTTCAATCCCTCGGTGATCGACCTGATCCTCGAGAAGGCGATCCAGGCATTTAATGCCGCTGAAGCCGCCCGCCGTGCCCGTGAGCTGGTGCGCCGCAAGAGCGTGCTGGAGAGCTCCACGCTGCCCGGCAAGCTGGCCGACTGCTCTTCCCGTGATCCCTCCGAGTCGGAGATCTACATCGTGGAGGGCGATTCTGCAGGTGGCTCCGCCAAGCAGGGGCGCGACCGCCGCTTCCAGGCGATCCTGCCCCTGCGCGGCAAGATTCTCAACATCGAGAAAACTGACGACGCCAAGATCTACAAAAATTCCGAAATCCAGGCGCTGATCACGGCTCTGGGCCTTGGTATCAAGGGCGAAGACTTCGACGAGAAGAATCTCCGCTATCACCGGATCGTGATCATGACTGACGCTGACGTGGACGGCGCCCACATCCGCACGTTGATCCTCACCTTCTTCTTCCGATACCAGAAGGCGCTGGTGGAAGGCGGTTACATCTACATTGCCTGTCCGCCGCTCTACAAGGTGGAACGGGGCAAGAATCACACCTATTGCTATAACGAAAACGACCTGAGGAAGACGATTGAAGGCTTCGGCGAGAAGGCCAACTACACGATCCAGCGCTTCAAAGGTCTGGGTGAAATGATGCCCCAGCAGCTGTGGGAAACTACGATGGATCCCTCCACACGCATGATGAAGCGGGTGGAAATCGAGGATGCCCTTGAGGCCGACCGCATCTTCACGATCCTGATGGGCGACAAGGTGGCCCCCCGCCGCGAGTTCATCGAAACCCACAGCGCTGAGCTGGATCTGGCCCAGCTCGATATCTGATGCAGGCCTGGCGTTGGGCTGCCCTGCTGGGGTTTGCCCTCCTGGCTCCGGTGGGGTTGCCGGCAGGGGGAGCAGATCGCCGGCCTGCTGAGCTGCGGCGCCGGGAAGGTGGCCAAGATCCGTTGATTCCTGTGGCTCCGGCCCAGCTTCAGGCGGCACCGCAGCGGCAGGCGCCTGTGCTGATGGCGGTGCGCCCCGGTGAGCCGTTGCGGGTGCTTCGACGCTGGCTGGCCCCGGACGGCCAGCGTTGGCTCCGGGTGGAGCTGGCTGGCCGCCGGGGCTGGCTGGCGGGCTGATCTTTTTCTGATCAGGCGGCCAGAGCCGCTTCGATCGCGCCGGTGAGTTCAGCGGAATCGGGCTCTACGCCGCTCTTGAAGCGGGCGATCACGGTGCCGTCTTTGCCGATCAGGAACTTCTCGAAATTCCAGGCCACATCGCCGGCGGGTTCGGCCTGGGTGAGGGTGGTGTACGGCTCGGTCTTGGCGCCGGTGGCGTGCACCTTGTCGAACAGCTCAAAGCTGGCGCCATAGGTGGTGGAGCAGAACTGTTGGATCTCCGGCAGGGTGCCGGGCTCCTGGGCGCCGAAGTCGTTGCAGGGGAAGCCCAGCACAGCGAAGCCCTGGGGGCCGTAGGTGTCCTGCAGCTTCTGCAGGCCGGCGTACTGGCGGGTGAAGCCGCAGCGGCTGGCCACGTTCACGATTAGCAGTACCTTGCCGCCCCAATCGCTGAGCTTGCGCTCGCCGCCCTTGGCGTCGCGCACCGCCACGTCGCTCGCGTTGATGGCCATGGATTCCGGGTTCCTGGTCTGTGTTCTGGCGGGGGGAACCCTAACGGCCTGGCCCAATAAACTTCGGCCTGAGGCACCGGTGGGCCATGAGCGAGGCTGTCGCCAATGGGGCCGCAACAACAACCAACGGCGTGGCAGTGGCCGAGGTGGTGGCCCGCCAGCTCGAGGTGCTGCTCGAGGCTGGCAACTACGACGGTGCCAAGCTGCTGCTGAAGCCTGTCCAGGAGGTGGATTCGGCCGAAGCGATCGGCCTTTTGCCCCGCACCCTGCAGGCCCTGGCCTTCCGCCTTCTCCCCAAGGATGAGGCGATCGAGGTGTACGAATACCTCGACCCTTCTGTGCAGCAGAGCCTGCTGGAGCGACTGCGCTCCGGAGAGGTGCTGGAGCTCGTGGAGGAGATGTCCCCCGACGACCGGGTGCGCCTGTTTGATGAGCTGCCGGCCAAGGTGGTGCGCCGGCTGCTGGCTGAGCTCAGTCCGGCGGAGCGGCGGGTGACCGCCCAGCTGCTCGGCTACGAGCCGGAGACGGCCGGCCGGTTGATGACCACCGAGTTCATCGATCTCAAGGAATTCCACAGCGCCGGCCAGGCCCTGGAGATTGTGCGCCGCCGCGCCCGCGACACCGAAACCATCTATTCCCTCTACGTCACCGACGCGTCGCGCCATCTCACCGGAATCCTCTCGCTGCGGGATCTAGTGATGGCCGAGCCCGAAACCCGCATTGGCGATGTGATGACCCGCGAGGTGGTGAGCGTGAGCACCGACACCGACCAGGAGGAAGTGGCCCGCGCGATCCAGCGTTACGACTTCCTGGCCATCCCAGTGGTGGACCGGGAGCAGCGGCTGGTGGGGATCGTGACCGTGGATGACGTGATCGACGTGATCGAGCAGGAGGCCACCCGCGACCTCTATGCCGCCGGCGCCGTGCAGGCCGGCGATGAAGACGACTATTTCCAGAGCAACCTGTTCACCGTGGCCCGGCGTCGGGTGGTGTGGCTGCTGGTGCTGCTGCTGGCCAACAGCGGCACGGCGGCGGTGATCGCCTCGATGGATGGTGTTCTCAAGCAGGTGGTGGTGCTCGCGGCCTTTATTCCGCTGCTGATCGGCACTGGGGGCAACGTGGGGGCCCAGAGCTCCACGGTGGTGATCCGCGGCCTGAGCACCCAGCGCATTCAGGCCCTTGGGCCCGCGATGGCGATCGGGCGTGAGGCTGTGGCCGGTGCCCTCTTAGGGGTGCTGATGGTGCTGGTGGTGGTGCCCTGGTCGCTCTATGTGAGTGGCGGGAATTTGGTGGTGGCCGGTGCGGCGGGCATCAGCCTCGTGGCGATCACCACCCTCGCTGCTACTGCCGGTGCGGCGCTGCCTCTGCTGTTCGAGCGGATTGGCCTGGATCCGGCCCTGATGTCGGCACCGTTCATCGCCACCGCCACCGACGTGGCCGGGGTGTTCATCTATCTGCGCACCGCCAGCTGGCTGCTGAACGCCAGCTGAGCCTGGCTTTTGGGGCCAGATGAGAGACGTTCACACTTCTTCAGGCTAGGCTTTACACAACTTCAAGGGGCCTGGTGCCGTGGTTGTTGCCGCTGCCATTCCCTCCGCTCAGGCGGTGGCGTCGGAGCGCCGTCCTGCCGGTGTTGAAACCGATCTGGTGCGCAGCTATTTGCGCGACATCGGCCGGGTGCCGCTGCTCACCCATGAGCAGGAGATCACCCTGGGCCGCCAGGTGCAGGAGCTGATGGTGATCGAGGAGCTCGAGCAGGAGCTCACGATGCGTGCGGGCGGCTCCAAGCCCACCAATGAGCAGCTGGCTGAGGCTGCCGGACTCACCCCGCAGCAGCTCAAGAAGCGCCTCAGCTCGGGTCGCCGCGCCAAGGAGCGGATGGTGGCCGCCAACCTGCGGCTGGTGGTGAGTGTGGCGAAGAAATACACGAAGCGGAACATGGAGCTCCTGGACCTGATCCAGGAGGGCACCATCGGCCTGGTGCGCGGCGTGGAAAAGTTTGATCCCACCCGCGGCTACAAGTTTTCCACCTATGCCTACTGGTGGATTCGCCAGGGCATCACCCGGGCGATCGCCGAGAAGAGCCGCACGATCCGGCTGCCGATCCACATCACCGAAACCCTCAACAAGCTCAAGAAGGGCCAGCGCGAGCTCAGCCAGGAGCTGGGTCGCACCCCCACGGTGACGGAGCTGGCGGCCTTTGTGGAGCTGCCTGAGGAAGAGGTGAAGGATCTGCTCTGCCGCGCTCGCCTGCCGGTGAGCCTGGAAACCAAGGTGGGCGACGGCGACGACACTGAGCTGCTGGATCTACTCGCTGGCGACGGCGAACTGCCCGAAGACCGGGTGAGCGATGAGTGCATGAAGGGCGACCTGCGCGCCCTGCTGGAGCGCCTACCCGCTCAGCAGTGCCGCGTGCTGAAGATGCGCTACGGCATCCCCTGCGAAGACACCCCGGAAGATGGTGAGCCGATGAGCCTCACCGCCATCGGCCGGGTGCTGGGCATCAGCCGCGACCGCGTGCGCAACATCGAGCGTGACGCCCTCGCCAACCTGCGCCGCATCAGTGATGCGGTAGAGGCCTACGTGGCTGTCTGATCAGCCGAGCCTGGGTAGCGCGTGGGCCAGCACGGCTGGTAGTGCCGTATCCACACTCAGGATTCGGCCACCCAGGTGAACGCGTTCAGCGATCACCGATTCCGCCAGGGCCACCTCGAACAGCACGAAGCCGCCTTCTGGGCCGATCAAGACAACCGCTGGCTCTCGGGCTTTGTCTGCCAGCGAAGTGGTGCCGTTCATGTCGGCAATCCAGCATCGGCGGCCTGCGCAGATTCCAGTGAGCTCGTCTTCCACAAAGGGCCGGAACCGCTTGTGGACGTGAACCTGCGGGAGCACCGTGTCCATCGATCGCTCCAGGCCTGCGATCAGGGCTTCCCTGATCTTTTGGGGATGCAGCAGTGGGCTTTGCCAGTAACTCTTCTCCACCCTCGCGCTATTGATCAGGTGGAGGTGGGCCACGCCGAATTCCGCCACCGTGCGCAGGATGCGTCGCAACATCTTTGGCCTGGGTAGGGCCAGCACGATGTCGAAGTTGTGGCGCGGTGGAGGGGGTTCTGTCGCCTCCACGAGGAGTTTTACGCCGTGCTCATCGATGGCTTCGATGATGGCTGTGCCCCGTTTCCCGCCAAGCACGCCGACCCGAATGGTGTCGGCTGCACTTGCTCTAAGAACGCCCCTGATGTGATCAGCCCGGTGATCGCGAAGCAGTGCCACCTGTTCGGCGAGCCAGTCGTTCTCGTTGAGAAGAATGATGTTCATCCGAGTGGTGGTCGAGCTTCTGCGGTACGGCCCGTCTGCTGATCTTCCGCCAGACTCATCTTCCTTGCGCTGGGAGCCATTCCTCGGAGTTCAGCGCTGGATGCAGACCTTGGCGGGCTCATCGGCCAAGAACTTGAGCTGCGTGGGTTGCTGCTGGATTGGTGGCAGGCGAACGGCCGCCACACCATCCCCTGGAAGCGCAACTCGAGGGGAGCGAGGCCCTGCCATGGCGAACCCCTGGATCCCTATCCGATCTGGGTGGCCGAGGTGATGCTCCAGCAAACCCAGCTCCAGGTGGTGTTGCCCTACTGGCAGCGCTGGATGGAGGCATTCTCGAGCGTGGAGGCTCTCGCTACAGCAAAGGAGCACGACGTTTTGCTGCTCTGGCAGGGCTTGGGTTACTACTCCCGCGCCCGCCGTTTGCATCAGGGGGCGAGCCTGCTGCAGGACCGCGCACCCGATTGGCCGCAGGATCTCGACGGCTGGCTGGAGCTGCCGGGTATCGGGCGCAGCACCGCCGGCAGCATCCTGTCGTCGGCGTTTGATCTGCCGCTACCGATCCTCGACGGCAACGTGAAGCGGGTGCTGGCCCGGCTGGTGGCCTGCCCCACACCGCCGAATCGCACCCTGGCCTGGTTCTGGCAGCTCAGTGAGCTGGTGCTGGATCCGCAGCGGCCCCGGGATTTCAACCAGGCCCTGATGGACCTGGGGGCCACGGTCTGTACGCCCCGCAATCCCAGCTGTCACGCCTGCCCCTGGACGCTCCATTGCGCTGCTTACGCTTCCGGCGATCCCGCCGCCTACCCCATGAAGGACGCTCCCCGTGAACTGCCCTTCCAGGTGATCGGGGTGGGTGTGGTGCTGGATGACGCCGGCCAGGTGTTGATCGACCAGCGCCTGAATGAAGGGCTGCTCGGCGGCCTCTGGGAGTTTCCGGGGGGCAAGCAGGAGCCCGGCGAGGCAATCGAGGTCACCGTCGCCCGCGAGCTCACCGAGGAGCTGGCGATCACCGTGGAGGTGGGCGAGGAGTTGATCACCCTGGAGCACGCCTACAGCCATAAGAAGCTGCGCTTTGTGGTGCATCTCTGCCGCTGGCTCACCGGTGAGCCCCAGCCCCTGGCCTGTCAGCAAGTGAAGTGGGTGGAGCCTGCTGAGCTTTCCAACTACCCCTTCCCTGCCGCCAATGCCCGCATCATTGCGGCCCTGCTGGAGCGGCTGGGCGTGGCTGAAGTGGCCTGATGGCTCAGGTGCTCTGCGTGGGCGAGGCCCTGGTGGATCGGCTGGGTCCGCCCGGCGGTGATCCCACCACTGCCGCTGCCGATCGGCTCGACGACCGGCTGGGAGGTGCCCCCGCGAATGTGGCCTGTGCCCTGGCTCGTTTGGGCACCCGGGCGGCCTTCATTGGGCGCGTGGGTCGGGATGCCATTGGTGCGGCTTTTGCCGATCTGTTTGCGGGCCGAGGGGTGGATACGTCTGCTCTGCAGTGGGATGCGCAGCGGCCGAGCCGCATCGTGTTGGTGCAGCGCGATGTGGGCGGCGAGCGCAGCTTCGGTGGGTTTGCTGGCGATCTGGGGGCGGGCTTTGCCGATCAGGCGCTGGATGCGGACGAACTGACGCCGTGCTTGAACGGTTTTCTTGGATCTGTCGAGACATCTGATCCCGTCGAGCTCAGCACCGGCTGCCCTGGAGTTCCGCTCTGGTTGCTGACGGGCACCATTCCCCTGGCCAGCCCCGCTTCCGCTGAGGCCATGGGGTTGCTGCTCGATCGCTGCAAGGCTTGCGGCGTGAAGCTGGCGGTGGACGTGAACTGGCGTCCCACGTTCTGGGATTCGCAGCTGCCGCCCGATTCCCCGCCACCCGCTGAGCCAAAAGCCCGCATCAGGTTGCTGTTGGCGCGGGCTGATCTGATCAAGTGCGCCGCTGAGGAGGCCGAGTGGCTGTTTGGTGGCACCGATCCGGCAGTGATTTCGGTTGCACTGCCCCGCCGGCCCGACGTGCTGATCACCGATGGTGCCCGTCCCCTGCGCTGGCGCGTGGCAGGCGAAGTGGGCCAGCGCGATTCCTATGCGGTGCCGGTGGTAGACACCACCGGTGCGGGCGATGCCTTCACGGCGGGCCTGTTGCACAGCCTCTGTGCCCATCCCGGCTGGCCAGTGGAGCGGCGCATGGCTTTTGCCAGCGCCTGCGGTGCATTGGTGTGCGGGGGCGCCGGCGCGATCGATCCCCAGCCCACGGAAGATCAGGTGCTCTCCTTCATGGCTGCGCTGGGGGCGTGATCACAGCCAGGCGGCCCCGCTCGGGGTCGGTGGAATCCAGCAGCGTGAGCTCCACCCGCCAGCAGTCGGCTGGGAGCTGGCTAAGCCGCTCAGGCCATTCCACCGCCAGCACGGCGCCGAGTTCACGGGCGTTCTCCTCTTCCTGGGCCAGCAGTTCATCGGCCGCGGCGGGCTGCTCCAGCCGGTAGAGATCGAGATGCACCAGTGATCCCTGGCTGCCGTCGTAGTGCTGGGCCAGGGCGAAGGTGGGGCTGGTGATCGGTTCGCTGATCCCGAGGGC